>CAITEF010000559.1 GCA_903891315.1 uncultured Rhodospirillales bacterium
CCCATACACTGGAGCGCTGAAACCTCTTCCGGTGGGCGCGTCGGAGCGCTGGTGCAACCTGCAACGGACCCCTTCTCCGGCCAGCCGGAACTCAAGGCGACACCGATCCGTGTCGAGCCCATCCGCATGGTACGGCAGGGCTTTCTGATCGCTCGCGAAAGCCAGGACCTTCCCCGCGACTGGTGGTGGTCAAAGGTAGCCCTCTCAGGCGGCGGGGGATGGCTGCTGGCCAGCAACCGCCCCTTGTCGGATGAAGCTGCCTGGTTCGATCAGCATTTTGCTGATTGCGAGATCGCAGACTTCGTCGACACCCCGCATGAGCGCTACCGCGCCGCGGCCTTCCGTGATGGACGCCTCGTCGGAGCCCTTTTTCTTGAACCCGGAGAGGGGCTCGCTGGCTTCGATGCTGTGAAATCCCTGCTGGCGGCAGAGACCCTCGAAGCCTCGCAACGTCGCCTTGCCCTTTACGGCCGCGATGCCACAGGCGCTGCAGACGCAGGGCCACTCGTGTGTGCCTGCTTTGGTGTCGCCGCATCGAAAATTCGTGATGCGATCACAAGTGGTGCGGCCACCGACGTCGCTGCGATCGGCGTCCTGCTCAAGGCAGGAACCAATTGCGGATCCTGCGTGCCGGAGCTGCGGCGGATCGTGGCAAACCAGCACAAGGCCCTCGCTTGAGGTGACATTGCCGGTCGCTTGACATCACCGGGATGCCCTTGCACGTTGAGCTTCACAAAGCGCTGTTCCTTAAGAGAGCGGCCTTGGGGAGAACGCCCATGCGACGGTTTGCCTTTCGCGCCATTCTGGCGAGCGCCATCACAGCAACCGCACTGAGCCTGTCGCAGGCAGCAATCGCTGCCGAAAAGGTGCGCGTCGGCCAGTCCATCGCCAGCTGCTTCTGCTTCCTGCCGGCGACCATCGGCCAGAAGATGGGAATCTTCCAGAAACATGATCTGGATCTGGAGATCTTCGTCCTGCGTGGCGATGCGCAGGTCCAGCAGGGCATGACGGCAGGGTCCATCGACATAGGCCTGGGGTCCGGCCCCGGCATCGGTTTCCTCGCCAAGGGCGTGCCGGGCAAGGCTGTCGCTGCTTCAGCAGGATCGCCCGGCGACATGGCGCTGATCGTGCCCGCCAATTCCCCGCTCAAGTCGGCGGCAGACCTCAAGGGCAAGAAGCTCGGCGTCAGCTCCGCCGGCTCCCTGACATTCTGGCTGGTGCGCCGCATTGCGCAGGGCAACCAGTGGGAGCCGAACGCCATCAGCACCGTCGCACTGGGGGACTTCGACGCCAATCTGGCGAGCCTGAAGTCGGGCTCCGTCGATGGCTTCGTCTTTGGCGTCGAGGCAGCCTATGCCCTTGAGAAGGACGGGCAGGGCAAGGCCCTGATGACCTTCGACAGCATCGTGCCGGCTTTCGCCGGCCATGTGATTTTCGCAACCGATGCGATGATCACAAGCAAGCCGGCCGTGGTCCGCAATTTCCTCGCCGGCTGGTTCGAGACCATTGCATGGATGCGCACGCACAAGGCTGAAGCGGTAAAGATTGCGGCGGAAACTGCGAAGTTCCCCGAAGAGGTCATGTCCCGCACCTTCGACACCGTCATGCCGACCATGTCGGA
>CAITEF010000560.1 GCA_903891315.1 uncultured Rhodospirillales bacterium
ACGAATGGGGCTTCTCCAACCGTATGTCCGACACGGCAGCGCTGTTCGGCAGCCTCTGATAGAGTGAATACCGCGCCCGGCCCCACCAGCCGGGCGCTTCGTTTCTGATGCCTAGATTACCGGGATGGGGTTAAAAATGTCTTATCGTACGCTCGATGGTCTCGATGTTGCCGGCAAACGCGTGTTGCTGCGCGCCGACCTCAACGTTCCTGTCCGCGACGGCAAGATCACCGACCTCACCCGGATCGAGCGGCTTTCGCCCACCATCCGCGAATTGGCGGATAAGGGTGCGAAAGTGATCGTCTGCTCGCATTTCGACCGTCCCAAGGGCAAGCGCGTGCCGGAAATGTCGCTCGCCCCGATGGCGGACGCGCTGGCTCATGTGCTCGGCAAACCAGTGGCCTTCGCCGATGACTGCATTGGGCCCCCAGCAGCTGAGGCCGTCGCCAAGCTCGCCAATGGTGACGTGTTGGTGCTGGAGAACACCCGCTTTCATGCGGGTGAAGAGAAGAATGACCCGGAACTGGCAAAGGCGCTCGCCGCCAACGCCGACATCTTCGTCAACGACGCCTTCTCGGCCGCACATCGCGCCCATGCCTCGACCGAGGGTGTCGCGCATCTCCTGCCTGCCTATGCAGGTCGGCTGATGCAGCGGGAGCTTGAGGCGCTGACGGCGGCACTCGGCAAGCCGGTGCGTCCGGTGATGGCGATTGTGGGTGGCTCGAAAGTCTCCACCAAGCTCGATCTGCTCGGCAATCTGGTCACCAAAGTGGATTTCCTGGTGATCGGCGGGGCGATGGCCAACACGTTCCTCGCCGCCGAGGGCATCTCGGTCGGCAAGTCGCTGCAGGAAGCCGAGATGCATGCAACTGCGCTTGAGATCGTCGCCAAGGCGAAGGCGGCGGGCTGCGAGATCGTGCTGCCGGTCGATGCCGTCACCGCCACCGAATTCCGCGCCGACCCGCCGATTAAGATCGTCGATGTCCACGCGATCCCGGATGACGCGATGATGCTCGATGTCGGCCCGAAGACGGTCGCCGCCCTGATTGCAAAACTCGCCACGGTGAAGACACTGGTGTGGAACGGCCCGCTGGGTGCCTTCGAAATCACCCCGTTCGACGCCGCCACCGTGGCGCTCGCCGAAGCCGTGGCGGGTTTGACCCAGAATGGCAGCCTCCTATCCGTGGCCGGTGGTGGCGACACTGTCTCTGCCCTGCGTCATGCAGGAGTGTCCGAGAAGATGACCTACGTCTCTTCCGCCGGTGGCGCGTTCCTGGAGTGGATGGAAGGCAAGACCCTGCCCGGAGTCGCCGCTCTCGAAGCCTGAGCGCAGATTTACTCTTTTTTGATACATCTGGACATGCCAAGAGAATAAGATCATTCTCTTGGCATGCGCCCGTTAAGCCATTCTCAATCTTTTCATGCGAATGTTGACCGCATGATCTCCAACGGCTCTCTCGCCGCGTTCTCCACCGCGGCTCTCAGCAATGTGGCTCCCAGCCCGGCGACACGTCCTGTGCAGCAGGCGGCTTCGCGATCATCTGCGCAGCCGAGCAATCAGGTGGTGCCGCGCGTGCCAACCCAGGCAGCACCGGGTCAGCCGGTTCCCAACCCCAATCTTCCGCGCGGCTCGCTGCTCGATCTGTCGGTCTGATACGCGCGCGGCGTACCGCTTTTTGCACTGCGGTTTGATCTGTTGCCTTGTTTTCTGCGCTTCCTTGCTCCAATTGGAAGGCATGGTATTTGCAGCGCAACACCGACAATCGTCGGAGATGATTGGTGTCTTGCACTGCTCCATCGTTTTCTTGGCGGTGGTTTGCTGCGGTCTGATGGCGTGCGGTGCCTCCATGGCTCAGGGAATGGTCGCCGAATCTCTGCGCACCCGCCCCGATCTGGCGCATCGGCCTTTGCCCGCACGGCCTGCTCTGCCGACAAATAACGGGGCGAATGCCACTGTGATGTCCAAAACTGGGGCGAGTCCGCCGCCGGTGGTGCAGCCCAATGTCACAGAGTCGACTTTGGCGCCGGTGCCGGATTTCGACATCCGCGCACCAGCCGAATCAAGTCGCAGCCTAAGAATCGGGCCCGTCTTCAACCGGCAGCCCGATTCCTATCGCGGCGAGACATTCAACTCCGATTCGACCAGCAATCCCGGCTTGCGCGATCAGCGCTTTCCGATCTCCGGCTTCACGCTGCGGCTGCCGTTGAACTGACCCGAGTTCCACCCGCTTTACCCGGTGCCGCGAACAGGGGATTTTCTTGTCATGCTCAACGCACTCACACTCCTGGTGGTTTGCCAGTTCATCGGTGAGGTCGCCGCCCGCTTCCTCGGCTTGCCGCTGCCCGGACCGGTGATCGGGTTGATCATTCTGCTCGGCCTGCTGATCTATCGCCGTGGCCCGAACCAGGAACTGGAGACCACTGGCAACTGGCTGCTGCGCCATTTCGGTCTGCTCTTTGTCCCGGCCGGCGTCGGCGTGATCAACCAGATCGACGCGCTGCGGGAGAACTGGCTGGCGCTGGTGATCGCGATCCCGCTCTCCACCCTGGCGGGCCTCGCCACCACGGCCCTGGTAATGCAGCATCTCGACCGCGCGGAAGACGCCCCTCCAGGCGAGAAGGGTGATTGAGCATGGAGAAGATCTTCCATCTCTGGGTCTATCTTGAGACCACGCCGCTGCTCGGCCTCGGCATCACGCTGGTGGTTTGGCAGGTCGCGGTGAGCCTGTCCTCGCGTCTCGGCAATGGCCCGCTGGCGAACCCAATGCTGCTGTCGGTGGTGATCCTATCGAGCCTACTGCTCGGCACCGGCACGCCCTATTCGGCCTATTTTCAGGGCGCGCAATACGTCCATTTTCTGCTCGGCCCGGCGACGGTGGCGCTGGCATTGCCGATGTATTCCAATCTCAGCCGGATCCGACGCTCGGCGCGCGCCATTGTTCCGGCATTGATGGCCGGTTCGCTGGTGGCGGCGCTCTCGGCGATGGTGTTGGCCAATTTGTTCGGCGCCTCGCATGTGGTGGTGATGTCGTTGGCACCCAAATCGGTCACCACGCCGATTGCGATGGGCATCGCCGAACAGATCGGTGGCCAGCCTTCGCTGGCAGCAGTGTTCGTGCTGATCACCGGGCTGACCGCGATCATGCTGATTCCCACCACAATGAAATTGCTGCGTATCCGCGACATGCGCGCCCAGGGGCTCGCCGCCGGCGTGGCCGGGCATGGGCTGGCCACCGCCCGTATGCTGCTGGTCAGCGAGACCGCGGGCGCGTTCGGCGGGCTGGCCATCGGGCTCAATGGCGTGGTGACTGCCATCCTTGTGCCGCTGCTGGCGACATTTTTCGCGCCGTGATCCCATCCACTCCTTGGATGTTCAGCCGCCGTTAATGCGGCGATGCCACGCTGTCCGCAGATGCGACCCAAGCTGCGGATTTGCAACGAAATGGCTCGGCCCTGGTACGTGAGATCTTTCAAGGCGTGGTCGAGCAACGTGGCCGCGATATCGCTGCTCTGCTGTGCCAGCCTGGTGGTGTTTGACGCGGTGGAGCTGATCCTGTCACGCCAGAATCGGCTTGCCGAGGCCGGGCGGGAGGTCGCCAATCTGTCAGCTTCGCTCGCGCAATACTGCCAGGAAGCCATCGAGACTGCCGACACTGCGTTGATCGGCTTGCGTGACGAGGCGTCGCATTACGGCATGGATGAAGGCCATCTGCCGGTGCTGCAGGGGCTGATGTTCCAGCAACTTGCCAACCTGCCGACATTGCACGGCTTGTTTCTTTACGACGCGCAAGGGGCGTGGCTGATCAACACTGTCCCTGGCACGCCGCGCGATCTGAACTACGCTGACCGCGACTATTTCCAATTTCACAAACACCACGCCGCCGATGTCGCCTTTGTCGGCTCGCCGGTCCGCAGCAAGTCGGACCATAGCTGGATCATCACCGTCACTCGGCGGATTTATGGCGCGGATGGCCGGTTTGCGGGGGTGCTGGACGCCACGATCAGTGCAGCTTTGTTCCAAACCCTGTTCGAACGCTTCGATATCGGCCCGCACGGCGCGATCACGCTGACCGACAGCACTGGACAGATTTTTGTTCGGGAACCGTATTCGGAGAGCAATGTCGGGCGCAACATCGCCAACACCGAGGCGTTCCGCATTGCTTCGACGACACCGGATGGGGTGATTTTCGAGTTCGTCAGCGCGTTGGACGGCACCCACAGGATCGGCGCAGCGCAACGGGTCGGTGAGACCCAGCTTCGGGTTCTAGTGGCACGAGCGGAGGCCGATATCCTTGCTCCCTGGTGGCAGGCGGCGCGGATCAATCTGCTCTGCTTGGCCATCGTCCTGGGTGTTGCCACGCTGCTTAGCCGCAGGGTCAGCCTGGAACTGCGCGACCGGGCGCGAGCCGAGGGGATGTATCGCCTGCTGGCCGACAACAGCGAGGACGCGATTGTCTGCGGTCGGATGGACGGGCTGACACGCTATATCTCCCCCTCGCTGGCGGCAATCGCCGGGTGGCCGGATGACAAACTCGCGGGCTCTGGTTGGACCCAAATTGTGCCGCCCGAGGACCGCGCTGCCATCCACTCTGCCCTGGCCGGTCTGTCCGACGGTGAGGAACACGCGGCGGCGCGGTTCCGCTTTCAGCGGCAAGACGGCGTGCTGGTCTGGGTGGAAATGCGTGCGCGGCGGGCGCTGGCGGCAGGTGCGGGTGAGGCCGAATTCGTCGCCAATCTGCGCGACATTTCGCTGCAAAAACAAGCGGAGGTGGCGCTGGAGGAGGCCAATGCCGAGCTTTCTGCCATGTCGATCACCGACGCGCTCACCGGCATCGCCAATCGGCGGCATTTTGACCAGATGCTCAAGCGGGAATGGAACCGCGCCATGCGCACCGCCAGCCCACTGGCGGTGCTGATGATCGATACCGATCATTTCAAGTCCTACAACGATCTGTGCGGTCATCCGATGGGAGATCAGTGTCTGCGCGAGGTGGCGCAGGCGGTCTCGGCCTCGGTGCTGCGCGCGGGGGATCTGGTCACCCGTTATGGCGGGGAGGAATTCGCCGTCATTCTGCCCGATACCATCGCCGAGCGCGCCGCCCAGGTGGCCGAGCGGGTGCTGGACACCCTCCGGGCGCGCGCCATCCCGCATCCCGGCGCCCCGCTCGGCATCGTCACCGTCAGCATCGGCGTGGCCTCGGCGATCCCGGCACCGGGCGGCCTGCCCGGCGGTTTGGTGGAAGAAGCGGACCTGGCGGTTTACCGAGCCAAACGAGCGGGGCGGGCGCGCATCGAGATCGCACCGCCGCAATTCATCATCGGTGCGTTGCCGCCAATAGCTGGCAGTGGTGCTGCCCATCGTCGCTGAACGCATTCACGTTTCTTCAATGTGTTCCGTCTAGCATTGCAACAATTCGACCGCTCCCCATGCCAAAGGAGGCATTGCATGTTCGCCAGCCTAAAGATTGCCCCGAAGCTCGCCTTCTCGGCGGTGGTTTTTCTGCTGCCGACAATCTTTGCACTGGGCATGCTGGTGGCCGAGCAGAATATCGAGATCGATTTCGCAGGGCAGGAGAGGTTGGGCGTGCGCTATCTGCGCGGGGTGATTGCCCTGCAATCGCGCGCGGCGCTGGCAGAATTACGGGGTGAGAAACAGGGCTCAGATTGGGCGGAGAAACTCGCACAGTTGCAGGAACAATATGGCGGCACGTTGCAGACCAGCGAGCAGGCAAATGCTGCGGTCCTGGCGCTCGCTCCGACGGCGGGTCTGCAAATCACTCGTGCGAAGCTGCGCGATTTGATCACGCGGATCGGGGACCGCTCCAATCTCATCCTCGATAACGTGCTGGTGACATATTACGCCACCGACGTTTTGCTCAATCGTTTGCCGGATCTGATCGACCGCATCACCACGTCAGCATCGCTCTCGGGTGACGGAAAATCCTCCGCACAGCGTGAAGCGGCTTTTCTGATCGCCACCGGCGGGCTGGCGGACACGCTGGACGGAATGTCGGGCTCAATCGCCTCAACGTTCGACAACAATGAGGATGGCACCGTCAAAACGGCGCTCGGGATGGAGTGGACGGCTCTGCATGGCCAGATCGCCCGCTATGTTGATGCGTTGCAACGCGGCGAAGCCACGCCGGCGATGGCGACGTTGCTGCTCGATGCGCTGAGCAGTTTCAACGAGCATGGCTGCAGCGAATTGACCCGACTGCTTGATGCGCGTGTGTCGGCGCTGGAAATGCGGCAATGGCGCAATGCTGGGGTCAGCGCCTTGTTGTTCGGCTTGGCTGCGCTGGCGATGCTGCTGGTGGCTCGGTCGCTGCTGGTGCGTCCACTGGTGGCACTGGCGGCGGTCACGTCTCGCCTTTCAAAAGGCGAGATCGACGGCGAATTGGTCCACTCCACCCAGCGTGACGAAATCGGCGATTTGTCCCGCGCCCTGATCAGTTTTCGCGACGCCTTGCTGCGCAATCGCAGCTTGGAGGCCGAACGGGCGCTCGAATCTGAGCGACGCCAGACCCGGCAGGGCGAATTGGAAGCGCTCGCGCGCGATTTCAACCAGTCGGTCAGTGGCCAGTTGGAGACGGTCTCTCGCGCCGCCTCTGGGCTCCACGATGCCGCCGCGATGCTCACCAACAGCGCCGCGCGGACCAGTGACCGCTCGCAGTCAGTCGAAGGCTCGGCGCAACAGGCGCAGCACAATGCCGGTATCGTCGCCTCGGCCGCCGAGGAGTTGGCGGTGTCCTGCCGAGAGATCGCACATCAGATCGAACGGTCAAGTGCCGCGACCGAGCATCTCGTCGGCCAGGCGCAGCGCGCGCGCAACTTGGTTGACGAGTTGACCAACGTGGTGGTCGGCACTGGGCAGGTGATCGAGTTGATCAACACCGTCGCTGGTCAAACCAATCTGTTGGCGCTCAATGCCACCATCGAAGCGGCGCGGGCGGGTGACGCGGGTAAGGGATTTGCCGTGGTCGCCCAGGAGGTCAAGGCACTCGCCGCACAGACCTCGCGCGCGACCGGCGACATCACAGAGCGGATCGAGGCGGTGCATCGTTCGGCGCGCGATGCCACCGCGATCATCCAGCAAATGGCCGATCTGGTCCACGACGTCGACAGCACCAGCAGCGCAATCGCCGCCGCCGTCACCGAGCAGGTCGCCGCAACCGAGGAGATCAGCCGCAACATCTCCGAGGCGGCCCGCTCGACGGCCACCGTGTTCACCGGCATCGGTGCCGTGCGCCAGGATGCCGCATCGGCTGGCACGATCTCGGCCGATCTGCAGCAGGCGGCACAAGATCTCGATCAGCAGGCACGGGTGCTCAAGGCCGATGTGGACCATTTTGTCGGTGCCATGGCGCGCTCCACCGAGCGCAGGACCTCGACTCGGCATGAACTGCGCAGCACAGTCCAGATCCGCCGCGGGGCCGATCCAGCGGTGGAGGCGGAGGCGATCAATATCTCCGAGGGCGGAATCGCGGTCAGGGTATCGATGTCGGCGCGTTGTGGCGATATCGTCGAACTCAACGGGTTGACCCCCACCCCAGTCCGCGGTCGCGTGGTGGAATACACCGACCGTGTCTTGCGGATGCAGTTCCAGTTCGACGAGCAAACCGAACTGTCGATCCGACAATATGTCTCCGGCCTTGTTAAGAAGGCGGCCTGACACGGCACATTGTGCGCGGCACCCTTTAGTACCTCGCAATTCAGCCAGGCCGGGTTTTCGCCGCCACGCGGCTGCTTGACAGATGCGGCAAAGCCACCGAATTTGTGCGCTGAAACGTCATTATGTGCGCACTGCGAACTTTCTCAGTCCGGCGGCGTGTATCCTTGTGGTTTCGGCGTTCCGTGGATTCGGGCTTGGCCGGGGTGGCTGCGTCGGTGTCCACGGGCGAATGGCGAGAACGCGCAGGGCCGTGACGGCACGCAGCGTCAAGCATCAGGGGAGTGTCCAGTCATGTTGCGTCGCGAACAGAATGAGATCGTCACCCGCACCGGCCCAGGCACCCAGATGGGCGAGCTGTTCCGCTGCTATTGGCTGCCGATCATGCTGTCGGAAGAGTTGCCCTATGACGGTTGCCCGCCGGTCCGGATCAAGGTGCTTTCGGAGCGCCTGCTCGCGGTGCGTGACTCTGAAGGCCGTCTCGGGCTGATTGATGAGTTCTGCGCTCATCGCGGCGTATCGCTATGGTTCGGCCGCAACGAGGAGGGCGGTCTGCGCTGCCCGTATCATGGCTGGAAATACGGTGTGGATGGTAGCTGCCAGGACATTCCCTCGGAGACGGCGGAATCCGGCATGTGCCAGAAGATCCGTCTCAAGAGCTACAAGCTGATCGAGCGCGGCGGCGTGTTCTGGACCTATATGGGCGCGCCGGAATTCGAGCCGCCGCTGCCGGAATGGGAATTTGCCACCGTGCCGCTGGAGCAGAGCTTCACCTCCAAGCGCATTCAGGAATGCAACTGGCTGCAGGCGCTGGAAGGCGGCATCGATTCGAGCCATGTCTCCTGGCTGCATCGCGGCAATCTCTCATCGGACCCGCTCTTCAAGGGCGCGCGCGGCAACCAATACAATCTCAACGATTCCCGCCCGGTCTTCGAAGTGGTCGAGAATGAGGGCGGTCTGCTCGTCGGTGCACGCCGCAACGCCGAGGATGGCAAGTATTACTGGCGCATCACGCCTTGGGTGATGCCGTGCTTCACCATGGTGCCGCCGCGCGGTGACCATCCGATCCACGGCCATTTCTGGGTTCCGATCGACGACGAGAACTGCATCGCCTGGAGCTTCGACTACCACCCGGTCCGCCCGCTGCGCGCCGAGGAGCGGCAGGCGATGATCGACGGCTATGGCATTCACGTCACCTACGTGCCCGGCACCTATCGCCCCGCCGCCAACAAGGACAACGACTATTTGATGGACCGCGAGGCGCAGAAGCGTGGGGACACCTATAGCGGGGTCAAAGGGATCGCCATGCAGGATGCCTCGTTGCAGGAGAGTATGGGGCCGATCGTCGATCGCACGATGGAAAACCTGGTCTCGACCGACAATGGCATCATCATGTGTCGTCAGCGCCTGCTGCGCGCCGCCAAGGCTTTGGCCGAGAAGGGCATCCGTCCGCCAGGCGCTGATCCGGTGCACCAGAAGATCCGCTCGGTTGCCATCGTTCTGCCGCCGGACAAGGCGTTCAAGGACGAGGCCGCCGAGGCGCTGAAGGCCAAACCCGGCGTGGCGCAGGCCTCGGTCTGATCGCGCAACTCGGGGGAGGGCGTGATGGCACTCAGTGAATCGGCCCGCGCCGCGTCGGCGCAGGAATCGGTCTTTCGGCAGATCTACCGGCAATCCACCGGCCGGGTCGCCAGCCTGATCGCGCTTGATCCGGCAAGTGAGCATGTCGTCTCCCGCGCCGTCGCGGCGGACCCGGCGCGGCGACGCGTGGTGGAACTGCCGCGCAGCAATGTCGGCGGCGATTGGATTGCCGAATTGCGCGGGCGCGCGCAAACCCTGCTCGACGGTGCCAATGGTGCCGATCTGGTGGTGTTGATCGTAAAGGCAGGAACTGATTCGGCGGTCGGTGCGCTGTTCGGCGAAGCCTGCCGCCTGCGCGGCGTGCCAGTGACCGTCCTGGTGATCGACAGTGCGACCCACACGGAGGCCGATTTGTCGCGCACCCTGGCGCCTCTGCGCCAGATCTCCACCATGCTGGTGGTCGCCACCGGGAGCGATTATGTCGACGACATGCTGGCCGCCCTTCGCGCATGAGCGACTATTCTGGCGGCCCCAACCCTGAAGGCCACGCGCTGGGTGACCATGCGATGGGAGAGGCGTTGCTGCACAAGCACCTGCCGGGCCTCGCCTATGATCACGACCATGATCATTTCGACGATGACGGCCCGCTTGAAGACAATCCGCTCTGGATCGCCGATCACGTATCGCTCAACAGTGTCGGCATTGATATCGGTTCATCGGGCACGCAGATCGTCTTCAGCCGCGTGCAGTTGCGCCGTCTCGGCGAGGACATGTCCAGCCGCTATTTCGTCACCTCGCGCGAGACGCTGTTCGAATCGCCTGTCGCCCTCACCCCGTATTCCGGCCTGACCCGCATCGACGAGCACGCTCTGGGCCAGATCATCGATGCCGCCTACGCCCAGGCCGGGATGCGTCCGGAGGATATCGACACCGGCGCGGTCATCCTCACCGGCGAGGCGCTCCGGCGCGAGAATGCCGAGGCGATCACCCAAGTGATCTCCGCCAAGGGCGGCGATTTCGTCTGCGCCTCGGCCGGCCACCACATGGAGGCGATGCTGGCCGCCTATGGCTCGGGGGCGGCGTCGCATTCGAGCGCGACTGGTGAGCGCGTTCTCAACATCGATATCGGCGGCGGCACCACCAAGCTTGCCTTGATCGAAAAGGGCCGCGTGGTTGCCACGGCGGCGTTCCATGTCGGGGGGCGACTGCTAGTCGCCGATCCGGATGGGCTGATCACCAGGCTGGAACCGGCGGGCGCGCATTTGGCCGATTTGGCCGGGTTCCATTGGCACCTCGGCCAACGCATTGACCGCCTCCTGCTCGCCCACCTGGCCGGATGGATGGCCGACGCAGTGGCGCGCGCCATCCAAACCCCCTCGGTGCCCGATGTGGCGGGCCTGTATCTCACCGACCCCCTCCCCGATCTCGGACAGATCGACGCGATGATGATTTCCGGCGGTGTCGCCGAATACGTGCATGGCCGCGAGGAGCGCGACTTTGGCGATCTCGGCCGTCTGTTGGGAACCGCCTTACGCCAACGCATCGCGGCGGGCGTACTGCCCTGGAAAATGTTGCCCAATGCCGCCCCAATCCGCGCCACCGCTTTGGGCGCGTCGGAATACTCGATCCAACTCTCCGGCAACACGATCTACGTCTCCGACGCCGCCGCCATGCTGCCGCGCCGCAACCTCGCCGTCGTGGCCCCGGATTTCGATTGCCCCGAAATCATCGACCCGCAGGCGCTGGCGGCGGCGATCCAGCGGCATTTGACGGATTTCGATTTGGTGGATGGCGAAAGCGAATTCGCTTTGGCATTTCGCTGGCGTGGCATGCCGGAATACAGCCGGGTGGCCGCCCTGGCCGAAGGCATCATCGCAGGCCTGCCGCGCAGCATCGCCGAGGCCCGCCCAATCCATCTCGTGCTCGACGGCGACGTCGCCCGCACGCTGGGCGGCGTTCTGCGCGAGGATTACGAGATCGCCTCACCGCTGTTGGTCATTGACGGCGTCGTGCTGTGGGATTTCGACTTCATCGACCTGGGCCGGGTGCGTCTGCCCTCGGGCACGGTGCCGGTGACAGTGAAATCGCTGGTCTTCCGCGCCGATCCGCACGCGCCTGCGGTGATGCAGAGTCTGGCCGATCAGGATCATCACCACCATCATCACCACGATGGTCATTCACACGCGCATATTGGGGAGTAACACCATGGCGAAGGACGCACTGGTATCGGACGAACTGGCAAAGAAATTCGCCTCCGAAAAGGACAGCTCTTACACGCGCTGGGTGCGCGATGAGGGGCTGGACATTATCGCAGCACACTACGTGCCCAATCTGCACACGGTCGAACTGAAGCCCTGGGCAAGGCGCGAGGCGCGTGGCGTTTACATCAATCACGAAGCCAGCCGGACCTCGAACGATTGCTACGTGCTGGAGATCGCACCCGGCTGCAAAGTCCCCCCGCAGCGCCAGCTCTTCGAGGAGATGATCTACGTGCTGGACGGCCGTGGTTCCACGGTCGTGTGGAACGATGCCGGTAACAAGATGAGCTTCGAGTGGCAGAAAGGCTCGATGTTCGCCATTCCGCTCAACTGCCTGCACCAACATTTCAACGGCTCCGGCCGCGAGCCTGCCCGCTACGTCGCGGTGACCAACGCGCCGCCGGTGATCAATCTGTATGAGGACCCGGATTTCGTCTTCGGCACCGCGTTCGACTTCAAAGGCCGCTTCAACGGTGAGCCCGATTATTTCGCCGACAAGAAAGAGATGGACGGGCTGAAGCTGGTCACCAACTTCGTCGCCGACGCGATCAACCTGCCGCTGATCTCGGCCAAGGAGCGCGGCGCTGGCGGTGGGCATATTCGCTTCAACATGGCGAAAGGCTCGATGAACAGCCACATCTCGCAATTCCCGGTCGGCACCTACAAGAAGGCGCACTGCCATGGGCCGGGTGCCCATGTGATCATCATGTCTGGCGAGGGCTATTCGCTGATGTGGCCGGAAGGTGAGGAGCCGCGCCGGTATGAGTGGCAGGAAGGCTGCATGATAGTGCCACCCAATCTGTGGTTCCATCAGCATTTCAACACCGGCTCCACGCCGTCTCGCTACCTGGCGTTCAAGCACGAGGTGGTCTCGATCCGAAATGCCCAGGGCGTGCCGAAGGCGTGGATCAGCCGCCGGGTGGGCGGCGATCAGATCGATTACGCCGACGAGACCCAGGAAGTGCGGACAATGTTCGCCGATGCGCTGTCCAAGCACGGGATCACGCCGCGGATGGACGACGCCTATGCGACGGAACTGCTCACCCTGCCGGCGAAGCCGGGCGGCTGATCCCGCGCGCGGCGACGCGCAACCCGCCCCGCCCTTGCGCCATCAAGGCCGCAAGGGCGGGCTATGACGGGTTGATCACAGGCCGGAACGTTTGAGTCGCCGCTTCACGGCCGACCCAAAAGGGCTTTGAATTTTTCCCAGGCCCGTTCCTTCGCCTTCTCCCGCCGCACCCTGGTGGCAACCCCGCGTGGAAGTGGCGGGAAGAACGGCGCGGGCTATAGCGATCCTTCCACCCACCAACCCGTGATTCCAGCCCGTCATTGCTGCGCTTCGCGCGCAATGACGGTTGGCTGAGCCCCCGCCGCCCGCATAAGCGAAGCGCAATGCGGGAGCGTTTCGTGACGCTACCCCCGGCCGGCCCCGCATCACGTTTCTCTCATGCGGGGCACCCTGCCCACCAACGCGCGCGATCCCCGCCACCTTGTGATGACAAATTGGCGACGGAAATTGCACCACTTTCCGGCATTGCATCAAATCAGGCAGGATTTATGAGCCGATTTTTGACAATCAGATTAAATTTTAATCACGCCCGTAACGTCAGCGCCCAAATCCCGAGCGGTGCGGCTGCCAAAAAAACTGGCACATGGCTTGCGAAGCCCAAGGAGGTTGATCCGGTCACATGGGCCGATACCGCCATGAAAGGAACCTCTTGCGATGAAGTGCCTCCTCCCAGCTCTTGCCGTCGCCTCCGTTGTCAGCCTCACGGCTGCGGCACCGGCCAAGGCAGATATTTTCTTCCAGGACACCTATATCAGTGTCCGCAATCTCTGGCAGGACAAGCAGCCGGGAACTGTGGGCAATGTGAATGAGACCGCCGGCAACATCCAGTATGTCAATGCCTGGACCTATGGCTCGAACTTCGTAAGCCTCGACATCGAGGATTTCAGCAAGAAGGACGGTGCCAACCAGACCGGCTACGCGCCGCATGCGAAAGTGACGTCGGACTCAATGGAGTTGTATGCGGTCTTCGCGACCACGTTCAGCGGCAATGCGATCACCGGCACGAAGAATTTCGCCTTCGGCCCGGTCAAGGATGTCGGATTTACCCTTGGCTATGAGACCGACACCCAGGACGACCAGTTCGCTTCCTACAAGCGTTTCGTCGAGTTCGGGCCGACCTTCTCGATCGACGTTCCGAAGGGCTTCCTGAACATCGGCATCTATGCGACGCATGAGTGGAACACCAACGCTTACCTCGCCAACAACAGCACCAACTACAACATCGCTCCGAAAGTCAGCGTGGCTTGGCTGTTCCCGATCAGCCTCGGCAGTGTGTCGGCGAAGTTCGAGGGCTTCGTGAACGTGATTGGCCCGAAGGGTCGCGGCGGCACGGGTGACAGCCCGCACGGCACCGAAATCCTGGCGCATCCGAAGATCCTGTTCGATGTGGGCAAGATGGTTGGCCTCAAGCCGGGTCAGTTCGACGCTGGCATCGGTTACGAATATTGGTACAATAAGTTCGGCAACCAGTCGAAATACCTGGTCAGCACCCAGCAAAATGCCTTCTTCATCGAAGCAGGCTATCACTTCTAAGGAGAGAAACGTGATGCATCGTCGCAGTTTCAGCAAGCTTCTAGGCGTCGGTGCAGCCGCTGCCGCCCTGCCGGGTTTAACCCGGCAGGCGATGGCGGCCGATCCCCTGAAGGTTGGCTTCATCTATCTCGGCCCGGTCGGCGATTTCGGCTGGACCTATCAGCATGACATCGGTCGTCAGGCTGCGGTCGCCAAATATGGTGACGCGATCAAGACCACCTTTGTCGAGAACGTGCCCGAAGGCCCGGACAGTGAGAAGGTTCTCGCCGACCTCGCCTCATCGGGTCACAAGCTGATCTTCGCCACCTCGTTCGGCTACATGAACTACGTGTTGAAAGTCGCCAAGCGTTTCCCCGATGTCTATTGGGAACACGCCACCGGCTACAAGCGTGACAAGAACATCTCCACCTACAACATCAGGTTTTATCAGGCGCGCTATGTGCAGGGTATCATCGCTGGTCGTCTCTCCAAGAGCGGTCTGGCCGGTTATGTCGGCTCGATTCCGGTGCCGGAAGTGGTCCAGGGCATGAACGCGTTCATGCTGGGCATGAAGAGCGTCAATCCGAAGGCGCGATTGAAGTTCATCATGGTCAATTCCTGGTATGATCCGCCGAAGGAAGGCGATGCTGCCAAGGCGCTGATGGATCAGGGCAGCGACATCATCACCCAGCACACCGACAGCCCGGCTCCTTTGCAGGCGGCAGGCAGCCGCGGCATCAAGGCGTTCGGCCAGTCGACCGATATGGCGAAGTTCTCTGCCGGCACGCAGCTCTCCGCCAGTGTCGATGTCTGGGGGCCGTACTATTCGCAGCGGATTGGTGACGTGTTGGCGAACAAATGGACCAGCACGGATATTTGGGGTGGCTTCGATTCCGGCATGCTCGGCATGTCGCCCTTCACCAACATGCCTGCCGAAGTTGCCGCCGAAGCGACGGCTGCCGTGGAAGCCATCAAGTCCGGTAAGAACATGGTGTTCACCGGCCCGATCATCGACAACACCGGGGCTTCGAAGGTCGCGGCGGGCGTGTCGATGGATGATGGCGCGCTGAACGCGATGCAGTGGCTTGTCCAGGGCATCGAAGGCAAGCTCGGCTAAAACCACTGATCCGTCATTGCGAGCGAAGCTTGGCAATCCAGGAGTGCCGCCAAATGGTTCCTGGATTGCCACGTCGCCTGCGGCTCCTCGCAATGACGGTCTCTTGGAGATTTCGCCCATTTGACGAATGCCCCCGCACAAGCAGTATCGTCTGACCTGCAACCAAGGAGCCGCCAATGATCACCCTCCCCCGCACCCCATCCTTCCGGCTTGACGGCAAGCGCGCCCTCATTACCGGCGCCGGTCGCGGCCTCGGACTGGCGGCGGCGGCGGCCCTGGCGGAATATGGCGCGGCGGTCACGCTCTGCGCCCGTTCGGCGGAGGCGTTGGAAGAGGTCGCCGAGGCAATCCGCGCCAATGGCGGCACGGCCTCCGTGCTCGCCTGCGACGTGACCGATACCGCCGCCTTTTCGGCCGCCATCGCGGCCGA
>CAITEF010000561.1 GCA_903891315.1 uncultured Rhodospirillales bacterium
GTTACTGATGGAGTTGCCATCCTATCGCTGGCCCAATTTGCGCAATCTGGGGCTTGGTCTGTTGGAACGGGCGCGCATTTTTCTCACCCGGGTAGGTACGATCATTCTTTCGTTGTCGATTGTTCTATGGTTTCTGGCATCTTTTCCAGCGGCACCCGCGAACGCAACCGAACCGGCCATTCAATACAGCCTGGCCGGAATTCTGGGGCGTGCCGTCGAACCTCTGCTCGCACCAATCGGCTTCAACTGGCAGATCTGCATCGCACTGATTCCGGGTCTTGCCGCACGGGAAGTGGCCGTGAGTACACTGGGGACTGTCTACGCGCTGTCTGCAACCGGCGACAACATGGCCGAACAATTGGCGCCGATGATTGCCCACGGCTGGTCGATGGCAACCGCCTTTGCACTGCTGGCCTGGTACGTATTTGCGCCGCAATGCATCTCGACGCTGTCGATCGTCAAGCGTGAAACCAATGGCCTGCGCTATCCCCTTATCATGGCCGGCTATCTTTTTGCGCTCGCCTACCTCGCCGCGTTCATCACCTACCGCGTGACCCTCGCACTGACCGCAGGGGCCTGACATGGTGCAGACGCTGATCGTTGGATTGATCGTAGTGGCGGCACTGTTCTACAGCGCCGGTTTGCTGCTGCCCGCTGCGCTGCGCGGTCGACTGATCGGCGCGCTGCTTGCGCGATTGCCGCTGCGTCCTCGCTGGCTGGTTCGCCTGAGCGAACCCTCTGCGCTCAGCGGATGCGGCAGTTGCCATGCCTGCGCCCCGGATCACGCTGTAGCAGGTGCAATCGAAACTGCTGCGCCGACAGAAAGTTCTGGCACGAGCGGATCCGTCTCACCCGCAGTTCGTTCAAGGCCCAGCGGATTCGCAAGCAGTCAACAATCGGTGCAGCTACCCTGGCCGCGCCAGACCCAGGCCCGCGCCGATCAGGAACCGCGATAGGTGGAATAAGCCCATGGGCTTACCAGCAACGGCACGTGATAGTGCCCCGCCGGATCGCTGATACCGAAATCAATCGGCACCACGTCCAAGAACGCTGGATCAGGCAATGTCGTACCGCGTCCGCGGAAATACGCCGCCACTTCAAATAACAGCCGATAGCGCCCGGCTGCCATTGCTGCCGCATCGAGCAGAGGGCTGTCGCAGCGGCCATCCGCATTCAGCACCCGTTCGGTCACGGTAAGGTTGCCTTGAGCGCCCAGGCGCAGCAGCGTCACCTTCATGCCCGCGGCGGGCCCGCCAGCCACGGTATCCAACACATGTGTACTCAGATGACCCACCGTGCGATCCTCTCGATAGATGGCCTGTGACGGCCAACGCCCCTAGTCCGGCGAACGTAAAACAGGGGGCATTCAGCTCCGGTGAACCCAATGCCGGACACCGGACACCAGACACTCGACGCTATTGCGGCGAACGTAAAACCAGTTTTTGCACGCGCCAGTTAAGCAATTCACCGACGTAGAGTGTATTTTCATTCGGGCAGGCAATGCCATGTATCCAGCCAAATTGCTTCA
>CAITEF010000562.1 GCA_903891315.1 uncultured Rhodospirillales bacterium
GACATCGAAGCGGCGTTGGACGACTGAGCCGAGCCGCTAGAGCACGGTCCGACCGATCGGACTCGATCGACCGGACGGTCGGGCTCTACTAGAGAAACACATCCGACGGGCTGTCAGCGCGCAACATCGCCCCCATGGTCCGCCCGAGCCGCTCGGCGTCGGCGGGCAGGCCGGTGAGGGTGCGCTGGCAGAGGAATGTGCCGTCGGCCCGCGCCACCAGACCGGTTAGCACCAGAGTGCCCTGGTCATTGATGTGGGCGTGGCCAGCGATCGGGGTGGCGCAGGAGCCGTCCAGCACGGCGAGCATGGCCCGCTCGGCGGTGGCGGCCACGCGGGCCTCCTTGTCCTCGATAGCTCCCAACATCTCCAGCAATTCGTCATCGTCGCTGCGCACGGTGACGCCGACGATGCCCTGCGCGCAGGCGGGCAGCATGATGTGCGGCGCGAGCACCACCGAGGCCTCGTCCTGCAAATCGAGGCGGCGCAGACCGGCATAGGCGAGCAGGCTCGCCTCATATTGGCCGTCGCGAACCTTGCCGAGGCGGGATTGCACGGTGCCGCGGATCAGCTTGATGCGCAGATCGGGGCGGGCATGCAGCAGTTGGGCCTGACGGCGCACCGACGAGGTGCCAACCAGTGCGCATTCCGGCAGCAGGGCAAAGGGATTGTTGGGATCGTACTCGCCAACTTCGTCGGGCAGAATCAGCGCATCACGCGGGTCTTCGCGCCGCAATGTGCAGGCGAGGGAGATTCCGTCGGGCAGGGCGGTTTCCAGATCCTTGAGCGAGTGGACGGCCATGTCGACACGGCCATCGAGCAGCGCCTCGTGGATTTCCTTGGCGAACAAACCCTTGCCACCGACTTCAGCCAGGCGGCGGTCCTGCACCGCATCGCCAGTGGTTTGGATCACCTTCTCCTGGAAGGCGTCCATGCCGCGTAGCACAGGGCAGAGCCGGGTGAGTAGGGCGAGAAATCCACGGGTCTGCACCAAAGCGAGGGGCGAGGCGCGGGTGCCGAGCTTGAGCGGCAATTCGCGACGATGGGCCTTTACCCGCTTTCGGGCGGCGGCCTCGGCGGCTGGGTCACCGGCGAAGGGCTGGGCTTGCATCACCTCAGGGCGGCGTGGCCACGCCATTTGAACGTCTCGCAGATGCGAAATATTGCGCGTCTCAGCCATGGTCCACTCCCGGCGCGATCATTGGTTTGCCCGCCCCGCGAACGGCCCGTTCAGCCGCACGATGGTCAGGTTGAGGTAGGTGGCAATCGTCACCCAGAGAACATAAGGCAGCATGCACAGGCTGGCCGTCTTTGAGATGGGCCAAAGAAACCAGACCAAAGCGATGTTTGTCGCCTGCAGGAAAAACACCTCGATCAGCGCCCAGTCCGGGCGCTGCATGCGAAAATAGAACAGGCTCCAGATGGCGTTCAGCACGCCGTTCATCGCAAACAGCACGACCATGATCTGCCGTTCCGATTTCCCCGGAGCATCATCCCAGCCGATCACGGCGGAGATACAGGCCAGCGACAGGATCACCGTCCACACCGGCCCGAATGCCCAGTCCGGCGGTTTCCAGGAAGGGAAACGCAGGCCGTAATACCAGGGGGTGAGCTTGGTCA
>CAITEF010000563.1 GCA_903891315.1 uncultured Rhodospirillales bacterium
CGATCCGCGACGAGGGCGTGTCGAACTACCTCGAACAGCTCGCCAGCGGCCGCGTGCTCTACGTGGTGGACCGGTTCATGTACAAGACCAACGTGGTCTCGGCCGGTCTGCGGTTGAACAAGATCACCGAGGTCAACTCCGACACCAACACCGCCGATCTCGACTTCATGCTGTGGTTCCGTTGGCGCGGCAATCTGCCAGCCAGTGACGTGGTGTTCGAGAATGCCGTCACCCCGATTGTACTGGGCGCGCCCGAGCGGACCCTCGACGAGGGCGACGAGCATTACCGGGCGTGGCGCGTGCGTGGGAAGTTCTTCCTCAACGCCTCCAAGCTCGGCCATCCCTATGGCACCGAGATCGTCAACATGGCGTTCCGCCATCACACGCTGGCGCGCAACAACCTGCTCTATGTCACCGACGACGTGGGCATGGACCTCACCGGGGGGCCGGAAAACACGCCGTCGCGGGTGTCGCGGATGGCGCAGTTGCTGGGCGTGAAGGGCGAGGGCGGCTCACCTTTGGTGCGCCAGCTTGACGCCAATCAGGTGCTGGCCGGTGTTCCGGGCTGGACGGTCGATCAGGCGCTGATCGGTCAGGAACTCACCCGTGCGGGTTCCGAGGGCGATCCGAACTATGTCGGCTTCGGCAAACCCGCGCCGAATTTCTCGCGCATCACCATGGATGTGGAGATCAAGCCGGACGGCATCGATCTGCGCGGCCTGCTCTCCGAGGCGCTGCTGGTCTATCTGGCGGTGTTCGCCTTCTGCGGCGCGATGCTGGCCAATCTGCTCGACCAGCGTGACCGTGGTCATATCTGGCGGATGCAGACGCTGATCTTGCGCATCATCACCTGGCCGGTTCTGCTCGCCACTGGCAGCGCGATCCTGCTCGATTATGCAGTGCACAATGCGGGGCTGGCGGTGGTGGAGACCATCGACTTCGTCGCCCGCGCGCTATGGTGGATCATGCCGGCCCGCCTGCTGTCGCTGGTGATCGCCCGCTTCATCTGGGCCCCGCTGGAAATCCGCTCGGGTCGCAAGATACCGACGGTGTTCCGGATGATCGTCTCGCTGATGATCTACACCCTGGCCGGTTTCGGCGTGGTCTCCTACGTGATGGGACGCCCGATCACCAGCCTGCTCGCCACCTCCGGCTTGCTCACCTTGATCGTCGGCTTGGCCGTGCAGTCCAATCTGCGCGACATCTTCTCCGGCGTGATGCTCAACCTTGAACGGCCGTTCGTGATGGGCGATTGGGTGCGGATCAACCGGCTCGAAGGTCAGGTGTACGACATCTCCTGGCGCACCACGCGTCTGCGCACCCGCCATGGTCAGACCATCGCATTGGCCAACGGGCGCGTGACCGAGGCGGAGATTGAGAACCTCACCCATGCCGGGATGTTTGACGCCTCGATCACCCTGTTCATGGATCCGCGTTGTCCGCCGGAGAAGGTGCTGCATGCGGCCCATGCGGCGGTGCAGAAGCAGACCAACTTCCCGCATAAGTTTCTCAAGGTCGAACTGCGCGGGATCGACAACCTCAACGGCATCTTCGCCGCCCGTTACAAGGTGACGATGCTGGTGCAGGAAGTCCGGATGCGCTCGCGGGTGATCGGGGCAACTTGGCCGCTGATCTGGAACGAGCTGAAGAACGCCGATCTGCTCTGGGCCCTGGTGCCGCATCGCATCGAGGACCAAGAGCCGCCGACGCATCATCTGGCAGCACCGGCGGAGTAACCAGCAAGGCAGCGCGGTGAGATTGCAGGACGTTCTGATCTATCTCGCTGCGGCTCTTGCAGAAATCGGCGGATGCTTCGCCTTTTGGGCGTGGCTGCGGCTTGGACGAAGCATGTGGTGGGCGGTGCCAGGAATGGCATCGCTCATTGTGTTTGCGGTTCTGCTCACCCGCATCGAGGCGAGTTTCGCAGGGCGCGCTTATGCCGTCTATGGCGGTGTCTATATCGCAACTTCGCTGATCTGGCTTTGGTTGATGGAAGGCCAGCGCCCAGATGGGTGGGATCTGGCGGGCGGCGCGCTGTGCCTCTCCGGCGCGGCGGTGGTGCTGTGGGGACGGCATATCGGGAGCGGTCCGTAACGTCACACGCAGCGGGTGGCGGCCTGAGGTGCAGGAAAAATGCCGTTGACTTAACTGCATCATTAATTAATGATATGGTTAATGAAAACGCTCGACCAAACCTTTCATGCCCTTTCCGACCCAACGCGGCGCGCCATCTTGGCCAGGCTGGCGGAAGGAGAGTGCCGCGTCGGTGATCTCGCCGCGCCGTTTTCAATCTCGGCTCCGGCAATTTCCCGACATCTGCGGGTCCTTGAAGGCGCGGCGCTGATCCGGCGCGAGAAGCACGGGGTGTCCCATGTCATGCGGCTCAATCCGGATGCACTTCGTGAAGCATCGGCCTGGATCGACCACCACCGCGCATTCTGGACCTCGTCGTTCGACCGGCTTGCCGACCATCTCGAAACAACAGGGGAGACACCAACATGAGCGCCACCACTGCCGAACTCGGCCTCGACATCACCCTTCGGTTCAATGCTTCCCCGGAAGATGTCTTCGACGCCTGGACAAGCCCCAAATGGTGCGAATGGCTCGGACCGGCGGGCTTCACCTGCGCGGCGTCCGAATTGGATGTGCGTGTGGGTGGCAGCTATCTGGTCCGGATGAACACACCGGATGGTCGGCCGGTCATGGTGGCTGGGCGCTATTTGGACGTCAGCCGACCGCATCGTCTGGTGATGAGTTGGAAGGGCGACTACCACCCTGGCGAGACGGTGATCCAGCTCGCATTCTCCGCGGACGGCAGCGGCACGCTGATGCATTTCCAGCAGACCGGCTTCCTCGACGCACACCATCGCGATTCGCACTTTGCCGGTTGGACCAGCACCGGCGGCTCGTTCGACAAGCTCGAACAGCTGCTCGCAGCCTGAACGCGCTTCCGATCAGTTCGAGGCGGTGCGACCTTCCAGCGCCGCCTCCGCCTGCCCCACGATCTCGGCGATCACCTCAGCGACACTTTGCTCGCTGGTGACCATGCCGACTGATTGGCCCGCCATCACCGAACCATTCTCGACATCGCCGTCGATGACCGCACGCCGCAGCGCGCCCGCCCAGAAATGCTCGATCTGCAGCTGCGCCTCTTCCTTGGTCCGCTCACCGGCGTTCACGCTGGCGATCATCTCGACCTGATAGGCAAGAAAGCGCTTGGTGCCCTCGTTGACCAGACCGCGCACCGGAATCACCGGGAAGCTCTCATCCACCTGCACCGACGGCTGCGCGTTGCGCGCGTTGGCCGAGATGAAAGCCTTCTTGAAATTCGGATGCGCGATGCTCTCTTTGGTCGCCGCAAAACGGGTGCCGAGCTGCGCGCCAGAGGCTCCCATCTCCAGATAGGACAGGATCGCCTCACCGCGACCGAGGCCGCCCGCGACAAAGATCGGGATTTCCTTGATGAACGGCAAAATCTCCTGCGCCAACACGGTCAGCGACACCGGGCCGATATGCCCACCAGCCTCTGAGCCCTCAATCACCAGCGCGTCCACCCCGGTGCGGACAAAGCGTTTGGCCAGAACGAGTGCCGGGGCAAAGCAGACCACCTTCGCACTACCGTCCTTGATTGCCTTCACCGCAGGGCCGGGCGGAATGCCGCCTGCCAGCACGATGTGGCTCACCTGATGCGATTGGCAAACCGCGATCAGCTCCATCAATTGCGGATGCATCGTGATCAGATTGACGCCGAACGGCTTGCTGGTCAGCGCCTTGGTCGCCGCGATCTCCGCATCGAGCAGAGCGGGTGGCATCGAGCCGCAGGCAATGACGCCAAACCCACCCGCGTTGGAAATCGCGGCGACCAGATTGCGCTCACTCACCCAGCTCATCGCGCCGCCCAAGATGGCATATTCGGTGCCGAGGAACGCAGTTCCACGTGACCAGAGGACGTCGAGGCGCTGGCGAGGGGGCATGTCAGGCTGCGTCCAATCCATAAGCGGTGTGCAAAGCGCGCACCGCAAGTTCGGTGTAGTCCGAGCCGATCAGAACCGAGACCTTGATCTCGGAGGTGGAGATCACCTGAATGTTGATCGATTTGGCAGCAAGCGTCTTGAACATCGTCGCCGCCACACCGGCATGGCTGCGCATGCCGACGCCGACGACCGAAATCTTGGCAACCGACGGATCGGACAGAATTTCGGCGAAACCGATTGTGTCGCGATGAGCTTCGAGCACCGCCTGCGCGCGCGGCAGATCGGTCCGGCTCAGCGTGAAGGTCATATCGGTGGTGCTGTCGGCGGCGATGTTCTGCACGATCATGTCCACGTTGATCCCAGCCTCGGAGAGCGGGCCGAAGATATTGGCCGCGATCCCGGGACGGTCCGGCACGCGCCGCACGGTCACTTTGGCTTCGTCACGCGAATAGGCGATGCCCGCCACGATTTCCTTTTCCACGATTTCGTCCTCATCCACCACCAGACTGCCCGGCAAATCGCCGCCATCTGCATCTGCGAAACTTGAAAGCACCTGAACCCGCACGCGTTCCTTCATCGCGAGTTCAACCGAACGGGTCTGCAACACCTTCGCACCCACCGAGGCAAGCTCCAGCATCTCCTCATAGGCGATGCGCGGCAGCTTACGGGCATTGGGGACGATGCGCGGGTCGGTGGTGTAGATGCCGTCGACATCGGTGTAGATGTCGCAGCGATCCGCCTTCACCGCCGCCGCCAGCGCCACCGCCGAGGTGTCAGAACCACCGCGCCCCAAAGTGGCGACACGGTTGTCCGGGCCGATGCCCTGGAAGCCCGCCACCACCGGCACCTCGCCCATCTGCATGCGCTGGATCAGCAGATTGCCATCCACGCTTTCGATACGTGCCTTGCCATGCTGGTCGTCGGTGCGGAGCGGGATCTGCCAGCCCTGCCAGGAGCGCGCGTCAACTCCGATTTCCTGCAGCGCAATCGCCATCAGGCCTGAGGTGACATTCTCGCCGGTGGCAACAACCGCGTCGTATTCGCGCGCGTCGTGCAGCGGAGAGAGCTGTTGGCAATAGGCAACCAGCTGGTTGGTGACACCCGACATGGCAGAGACGACGACAGCCACTTCGTTGCCGGCTTCGACTTCACGCTTCACCCGGCGTGCGACGTTGCGGATACGGTCGAGATCGGCAACCGAGGTGCCACCGAACTTCATGACGATGCGAGACATGATAACCCTTGGGTAACCTTTGGCGTGGGCTCAGGCGCCACGCCGGAACGATGCGAGAGGGCTGCATAACGGTGCGGCAGGCGGCAGGCAAGCCGGGGACTATATTCACTTTCGGTAACATGGACGCGCAGTTACGGTATCGCTCGGCAAATTTTCCATGCAATATGGAGATCAATGGCTGTCCAGTGTTTCTGGGAGACGATGATCATGAGCGCATTCGTGTTTACCCGCCGCGCCCTTGGGCTGTCGGCTCTAGGTCTCACAGGCTTGAGCCTGGGTGCCAGCCGCCCGGCCTTGGCCGCTTTGGCAAAACCGACCGACAAGCCCATCCTGACAATCTCTGGCAAGATCACCATCACCAATGATGGCGACAAGGCATCGTTCGACCGTGCCATGCTGGAGGCGCTCGGCATGCAGAAATTCACCACGCATACCAAATGGGACAATGACGCGGTCACTTTCGAGGGCCCGCTGATGTCTGCCGTGATGGATGTGGTCGGTGCCAAGGGCGAGACGGCGCAGGCGGTCGCGCTGAACGATTACCATACCGACATCCCGATTTCCGATTTTGTCCAATACAAGCCGATCCTCGCACTCAAGCGTGACGGGGCCTATATGAGCGTGCGCGAAAAAGGACCGCTGTTCGTCGTCTACAATTACGACAGCGATCCAGAACTGAAACAGCAGAAGTATTACGGTCGGTCCGCATGGCAGGTGGCGCAATTCGTCATCAAATAGTTGGCGGACCGGCCAACCAGAAAGGCCCGACCCCCGCCCCGTTGGAGACCGACGCCAGTCTGCCCCAGGTCCCTTGGTGGCAGGCTCGGGCGTTCTCGGTGTTTCTTGGGCTGGGCATCGCCGTCATTGTGGCTGCCAGCGTCTATCTCGGCGTTTTGATCCGTGACCGTCAGCACGAATTCGGCGAAATCTCGCGCTACAACACCACCTGGACGACCAGCCAGGCAGCGCTTGAAGTGGCGAAGCTAGAGGCCTCGTTGGCCGAGTTCGCCGCAGCAGGGCCCAAGGCCGATCCAACCAATGCGCAAGTGCGCTTTGACATCGTGGCAAACCGGCTCAGCATTCTGTCCAGCGGTGATCTCGGCGCGCTGATCAAGGGCGATCCAGAGCTCTCGGCGATTTTGAGCAAGCTCGGCCAGACGATGGCGACGGCGGAGAAATTCATCGATCACCTCGACGAGCCGGGGGTGGCCGCAAAGCTTGCGGTGATGTTCAGCACGCTCGCCTCGCCGATGTCACAGCTCGCCGGTGCCGTGCATGACGCTGGTGGCGACATGGCGGCCAATGACGTCGCCCAACTGCGCAATCTGCAATATCTGTTCTCCAGCCTCCAGGTGGCATTGCTGGCCGCGTGTCTGTTGCTGATCATCGTGCTTGCCTTGAACAATCGCATGCTGAGCCGTGCCCATCAGGACATGGGCACCCTTGTCGCCGATCTGCGGCGCACCGGCATCGAACTCGGGATTGCCAACCACGAAACCCGGCGGGCCGCCGAGGAGATCCAGCAACAGAACCGGGCCTTGCAGGCGCGGGACCGCGAATTGGCGCTGCAGAACACAAGGTTCGACGCCGCACTCAACAACATGTCGCAGGCGCTGTGCATGGTCGGTGCCGATGGCACATTGATCGTCTGCAATCAGCAATTCCGCTCGCTGTTCGGCATCCCCTCGCCCGAGAGCGGGGTGCCGATCGCCGATCTGTTCCAGGAAATCGGCAGGGTCGGCCGCTGCGATGCGGATTTGATCCGCAGATTGTATGAGGGCCAGTCCGGACTGGTCCGCGAACGCCGACCCGGAGGATTTTTTGTCGAAGGTCCATTGGGTGGTGGCAAGTCAGAGGGTGTGATCTCGGCGCTGGCGGTATCGCACCAGCCAATGCCGGATGGCGGCTGGGTTGCGACCTATTCCGATATCAGCGAGCGCCGACTGGCCGAGATTCAGTTGGTGCACGCCCAGAAAATGGAAGCCATCGGCAACCTCACCGGTGGCATGGCGCATGATTTCAACAATCTGCTCGCGGTGATTTCGCTCAACCTCGAATACCTGCTGGGCAAGTCCGCCGAGGAGGCCAAGGTGCGCGAGCACGCCTCCCGCGCGCTGCAGGCCTCGCTGCGCGGAGCCAATCTGATCTCCCAATTGCTCGCCTTCGCCCGCCGCCAGACCCTGGCACCGCAGCACATCAACGTAAACACGTGGATTCGCTCCATCGCCGATCTACTCGACCACATGCTGGGCGAGCGGGTGCGGATTTCCCTCGAACTCGGCAGCAAGATCTGGCCAGTGAACACCGACGCGACCCGGCTTGAGACGGCGATTGCCAATCTGGCCACCAATGCGCGCGATGCCATGCCGCATGGCGGCAAGCTGACCATCTCGACCCGCAACATCAGCGTCGCCCAGTCCGACGCGCGCGGACGCCCTGATGTGATGGCGGGCGACTACGTGATGATCGAGGTCAGCGACACCGGCTCGGGCATGTCGCCCGAGGTGATGGAGCATATGTTCGAGCCGTTCTTCACCACCAAGGATGAAGGCCACGGCACTGGGCTGGGCCTGTCGATGGTGTTCGGCTTCATCCGCCAGTCGGGCGGGTTCATCACGGTGGACAGCGTGCTCGGCGAAGGCACCACGTTCCGCCTGCATCTGCCGCGCGGCGAAGGCGATGTCGCCATCGAACCATCCCTGGTGACCCCGGCCGCGATTATCGGCGGCAAGGAAACCATCCTCGTCGTCGAGGACAACGAAGCGGTGCGCAGCATCACCACCGACCTGCTGATCCAGCTCGGCTACGAGGTGATCGAGGCGCGCAACCCGCTGGAGGCATTGGACGTGTTGACCAGTGATCGCTGGATCGATCTGATGTTCAGCGACGTGGTGATGCCGGGTGGGCTGGACGGATTCGGTCTGTCGCAGGAAGCCAAGCGACTGCGCCCTCAGATGAAACTCTTGTTGACCTCTGGCTTCGCCGAGTTCTCTGACCGGCCCGGCAACCCGATGGGCCATGTGCGCGTGCTCGGCAAACCCTTCCGCCAAAGCGAGCTGGCCAACGCGTTGCGCGACGTTCTGGACACTGAGGTATCCGCATGAGTGGCAGCGTTGTGGCCGATGAAGTTGCCCGCTTCGACGCGCTCGCCGCCGAATGGTGGGATCCGCGCGGGCCGATGGCACCGCTGCACGCGATGAACCCGCTGCGCACGCGCTGGGCAGACCGTCAGATTCGAACCGCTTTGGGTGGCCCTGCCCGCCTGCTCGATGTCGGCTGCGGGGCCGGTCTGGTGGCAGAGGCGATGGCAAAACTCGGCCATGATGTGCTCGGTCTGGACGCCGCCGCCAACGTGGTTGATGTGGCCGCCGCCCATGCCGAGGGGCAGAATCTGAGCCTCTCCTACCGCGTCGGCAGCACCGAGACGCTGATCGCCGAAGGTCAGAGCTTCCAGGCGATCACCGCGCTGGAGGTGATCGAACATGTCGCCGACCCGGCGGAATTCGTCGCCATGCTGGCCGAATTGCTGGAGCCTGGCGGCGTTCTGGTGATGTCGACGCTCAACCGCACGAGGCGTTCGTACCTCACCGCCAAGCTGGGGGCCGAGTATCTGCTGCGGATGCTGCCGGTGGGCACGCATGACTGGCAGAAATTCGTCCCGCCTGAGGAATTGGCCCGCCACATGCGCGCCGCCGGGCTGCGGACGGTGGCGCAGGCCGGGATGAGCTACAACCCGTTGCGCGCCACCTGGTTTGAGAGCCGGAATCTGTCGGTGAATTATCTGGCGGCGGCGCGTCGCGACTGATCAGCTATCCGCGCGCGACACCCACGGGATCTGCGCCACCGCAATGCCGTCATCGGCCAACGCTTCGGCCTGCTCTGGCGTTGCCTCGCCGTAGATCGCGCGGCGATCACTCTCCCCGTTGTGAATCCGCCGCGCCTCGTCAGCAAAATCCGGGCCGACATAATCCGCGTTGCGCTCGATCTCGGCGCGGATCTTCTGCAGGGCAGACCGCACCTGATCGGGGATCGCCGCACCTGCCACCGCGACACTCTGCGCAGGCTCAGGCGCACTCGGCGCGACAGCCACCACATCCGCCCTGCGGTTCGACTTCGCGGGCACGTTGGGCGCCATCAGCCCGCGCGTGATGCCACGATCCGCGCAGACCGGGCACTCGACCAGTCCACTGGCAACCTGTTGGTCGAACGCGGCAGAGCTGGCGAACCAGCCGTCGAATTCGTGGGTCTGGCGGCAGACGAGGCTGTAGTGGATCATCCTCTGGGTCCAATGGTCATCGCAGTGTCATGCACAATGGTCGCCGGTGACGCAGCGCACAAGTGGCGCGTCAGGCGGAGGCGAGCAGGCTGTCGAGCTTTCCAGAGCGGTCCAGCGCCATCAGATCATCGCACCCACCGATATGCTGGCCATCGATGAAGATCTGCGGCACCGAGGTCCGCCCCGACCGTTCATGGCTTTTCGCGCGTTCCGGCGTGCCGGACGGAGCATCGATCTCGTGAAAGTTCACCCCCTTGCGCGTCAGCAATTGCTTGGCGCGCGTGCAATAGGGGCACCAATCCTGGGTGTAGATTTCGATCTGAGGCATGACCACTCCGGCACATCCGATAGCACCATCACATCGGACGAGCAGCGTTAACCTGCAAGGTCATGCGTTTCAACCCAAGCGCGGATCTGGCACCCGCGCCACGACGAGGACATCGACCGCTGTGGCGCCGGCCGCCAGAAGGACCAGGCTGCACTCGGTGGCGGTGGCCCCCGATGTGAGCACGTCATCAACCAGCAGCACATGTCTGCCCTCAAATTGCTCACGCGCGCCGAGACGCGGCGCGAATTTGCCCGCCAGCAGGGAAGCCCGCTCAGACGCCCCCAGCTCTCCCAGCGGGGCCGTTGCCTGCAGACGCACCAGCGCGTCCGGCAGGAGCCGGAGTCCGGTGCGATTTTGGATCTGACGTCCAAGCAGCACCGCCTGATTGTAGCGACGGGCCCGCAGCCTTGCCGGATGCAGCGGCACCGGGACGATGAGTTCGGCGTCCTTGATCAGCTCCGCTCCGGCCCGGAGCATCATCGCCGCCAGCGGTCCTGCGAGATCGATGCGGTCGGCGTGCTTGAACGGCAGGATCAACCGCTTGCTCTGCGCATCGTAGCGCAAGGCCGCCCGCGCGCGCGTCCAAGCGGGCGGGTGGGCAGCGCAACGCGGACAGACGCCTCGCGTCGCTTGGTTGGCATGGGCCAGCGGCACCCCGCAGCGCCCGCAGAACGGGGCGGAGATGAAGCCGGTGTTGCGAAAACAATCCACGCAGAACTGACCGGGCGCGTCCACAACCTGATCACAGGTGAGGCATTGTGGGGGCAACAACAGATCAAGGGCGGCAAGCCCGATGGATTTCGCCCAATTTCGCGGCATGAGACCGATGTTGCCGCGCAATTGGGCTTGGCACCAAGCCAATAGCACGTCACATCCGCGCAAATGAGCGCCATTGTCTTCGACCGCCACGCCCTCCGCCGCCACCGCGACCGCGCCGCCGCGCGGGTGGACCGCGTCGCCCCGGTGTTGCAGGAAGTCGCCGATCGGCTGCTCGACCGGCTGGACGACACCACACGCCAATTCTCGA
>CAITEF010000564.1 GCA_903891315.1 uncultured Rhodospirillales bacterium
AGGAATTGCGCGATTTCTTCAACACCGCCATTCCCGAGCGCACCCGCCGCAAGCTGCGCGAAGGCCTGCACGCCTCGCGCGAGGACATGGTGGAATCGCAGCAGATCCTCAACGCCCGCGGCCTTGCCGTGCCGAACTGGCCGGTGGAATGGGGTGGTCAGGATTGGACCCCGGTGCAGCATTACATGTGGCAGGACGAGTTGATGCAGGCGAACGTGCCGTTCCCGCTGCCGTTCAACTGCACCATGGTCGGCCCGGTGATCGCGCAGTTTGGCTCGCTGGCCCAGAAACAGCGCTTCCTCGCCCGCGCCGCCAATCTCGACGATTGGTGGTGTCAGGGCTTCTCGGAACCCGGCGCCGGGTCCGATCTCGCCTCGCTGCGCACGGTGGCCAAGCTTGATGGCGATCATTGGGTGATCGACGGCCAGAAGACCTGGACGACGCTCGCCCAGCACGCCGAATGGATCTTCGTCCTCGCCCGCACCGACAGCACGGTGAAGAAGCAGGAGGGGATTTCGTTCTTCCTGGTGGACATGAACACGCCGGGCATCACCCGCCGCCCGATTCAGACCATCGATGGCGGCGTGGAGGTCAACGAGGTGTTCTTCGACGGCGTGCGCGTGCCCACTGAGAATCTGGTGGGCCAGCTCAACAAGGGCTGGGATTACGCCAAGTTCCTGCTCGGCAATGAGCGCACCGGCATCGCGCGGATCGGCATCTCCAAGGCCCGCATGAAACGTATCCGCGAGTTGGCCGCGCTGGAATTCGACGGCGATCGCCGCCTCATCGACGACCCAGTGTTTCGCCGCAAGCTGGTCTCAGTGGAGATCGAACTAAAGGCGCTGGAGATGACGCAGCTGCGCGTGGTCGCCCAGGAGCGTCATTTGGAGAAGGGCAAGCCCAACCCGATGTCCTCGGTGCTGAAGATCAAGGGAAGCGAATTGCAGCAGGCCACCACCGAGCTGATGATGGACGTGATGGGCCCATACGTCGCGCCGTTCTTCGACGAGCACGAACTGGAGGCGGCCAACGAACCGCCGCTTGGCCCGCCGGATGCTGCAACGGCAGCGCCGATGTATTTCAACATGCGCAAGGTCTCGATCTACGGCGGATCGAATGAGATCCAGCGCAACATCCTCGCAAAAGCTGTTCTGGGGTTCTGATCATGGACTTTGATTTCTCCGAAGACCAACGCCTTCTCAAGGACAGCGTGGATCGGCTCGTGCTCGACACTTACGGCTTTGAGCAGCGCAAAACCCACATCGCCGCCCCGGATGGCTGGAGCCGCGCCAACTGGGCGCGCTTCGCCGAACTCGGTCTGTTGGGCGTGAATTTCTCCGAGGATCACGGCGGCTTCGGCGGCGGCGGCGTTGAGATGATGTTGGTCGCCGAAGCCTTCGGGCGCGGCCTTGTGATCGAGCCGTATTTCGCCTCCGTCGTGCTGGCGGGTGGCCTGCTGCGACATGGTGCGACCGCCCCGATCCAGGACGCCTATCTTCCCGGCATCGCCGCCGGTGAGGCGGTGTTCGCCTTCGCGCATCATGAACGTAACGCCCGCCATGTGGCGCACCATGTCGGCGTCACCGCCACACCGAGTGCTGCCGGATGGGTGCTGAACGGCGAGAAGAGCCTCGTTCTGCACGGCGACAGCGCCGACAAGCTGCTGGTCTCGGCGCGCATCGCGGGCGGCGTGCGCGACACCGGCGGGATCGGGCTGTTCCTGGTTGATGCGGCAAGCACAAAGCGACGCGGCTATGCCACCCAGGATGCGATGCGCGGGGCCGAGATCACGTTGGATAACACCATCGCCGAAGCCGTGCTCAGCCTGGACGCTTGGCCCGCGATCTCGCGTGCGCTCGATGAGGCCAGCGCCTTTCTCTGCGCCGAGGCGGTCGGTGCGATGGAGGAGGTGCTCGCGATCACCGTGGATTACCTCAAGACCCGCAAGCAATTCGGCCGTGCCATCGGCGAATTCCAAGTGCTGCAGCATCGGGCGGTGGACATGAAAGTCCAACTCGAACTCGCCCGCTCGATGGCGATGTATGCCACGATGATGGCTGCCGACGACGATGCCGACACCCGCGCGCGCGCCATCTCGGCGGCGAAGGTGCAGGTCGGTCGCTCACTGCGCCATGTCGGCCAGGAGGCGGTTCAGCTGCATGGCGGCATTGCGGTGACGATGGAGTACAAGGCCGGGCACTACTTCAAGCGCCTGACGATGATCGACAAATCGCTCGGAGATGTGGATGCGCATCTGGAGCGGTTGGCCGCCATCGGCACGGCGTTCTGAGCAAAATCCGTTTGACTTGGCATACGGTTCAGCGTTACTTCCGCCCACTGATTCGGGTGGGCAGAATCATGCGGCGCTGTCTGTTTATTATTGTCGTTGGCGCGATTTTTTGGACCGCTCAGGCACATGCGGAGAATGTGCAGGAGTTGGGCGATCTGTGCTCGGGCAAGGTCAAGGGCGAGCGTATCGACGCCTGTACACGGCTGTTGACCGACCAGACCGTGCTCGCCCAGCAGAGTGCCGATCAGGCACTCGCGCGGATTCTGCTCAACCGTGCACGTGGTTATCTCGAACTCGGCAAGGACCAGGAAGCGCTGGCCGATTACAACGCGTCGATCAGCCATGACAGCACGCTGACCGAAGCCTTCCTCGGCCGCAGCGCATTGCAGAACAAGCTGGGCAGCGCGCAGAAGCGTCTGTCGGATCTCGATATGGTGGTGGCGCAATCGCCGCAGAACACGATGGCACGGGTCAGCCGCGCGCAAGCGTTCGTCGCGCTCGGTCAGTTGGAAAGGGCGCTCGCCGATTGCGAGGCGGCTATCGGTCTGGATGGCCATTTTGCGGTCGCCTATCTGGTGCGCGGCACCGTGCATCGGATGCGCGGCGACATGCCGAAGGCGCTGGTGGATTTCAGCGCCGCGATTGCCGCCAATCCGAATTTGATCCCGGCCTACCACAATCGCGGCGCGACCTATCTGGCGATGAAGGATTATCCGAAGGCGATTGAGGATTTTGAGGCGATTGCGCGCCTGCAACCGGGCAAGGCCGAGTCGTTCTACAATCTTGGTGTGCTCTACCAGAGCGCCAACCAACCGCAGGCGGCGGTTGATGCTTATGCCAAGACGGCCAGCCTCGATCCGAAATATCCGCATCTCTACACCAACCGCGCGTTGGCCTATCAGCAACTGGGAAAGTTGCAGGCGGCAGCAGGTGACTACGCGAAGGCGGTCAGTTTCGAACCACGCGACCCCAAGCTGCGCGCCTCACTGGGCGACGTACATTTCGCCCTTGCGCAATACGAAGACGCGATTGCCGACTACACGGCGGCGATCTCGATGTCGTCCTCGAACAGCTATTTCTACCGCGCCCGCGCCAATGCCCGCTCGCGCCTGTCCCAGGATTCGGCGGCGTTGCAGGATTGCGATGTGGCGATCCGGCTCAACCCCAGCGACGCGGCCGCGCATTTCATTCGCGCGCAGTCCTTGGCACGCCTGGGCAACCAGGATGAGGCGGCACCGGAGATGAAGGTGGCTTTGCAACTCGACCCGTCATTGGTCCGTAGGCCCTAAGGAATGGCGGTGGTGCCGGGATCCCTCTAGGGTGTCGTACGGATCGGACAGGGGAAGCGGCGCATGATCATTCTATTGCTCGGCATCATTGTCTTTCTCGGCGCGCATTCGCTGCCGACCCTGCGTCAGAGCCGTGCGCGGTTGATGGACAGGCTGGGGGCCAATGGCTATCGCGGCGTACACTCGCTGCTCTCGCTGGTGGGCTTCGTGCTGATCGTCTACGGGTTCGGCGAATACCGCGCGACCGCCTGGGTACAGGTGTGGACGCCGCCCGCGATGGACCGGCACATCACCATGTTGCTGATGTGGTTCGCCTTCATCTCGCTGGCCGCGATGGGCAAGCGGCCAGGTCGGATTCGGGGTTGGCTGCGGCATCCGATGCTGGTGGCGATCAAGATCTGGGCGTTGGCGCATCTGCTGGCCAATGGCGATCTCGGCGGGATGATCCTGTTCGGCTCGTTCCTGGCCTGGGCGGTGTGGGACCGGATTTCGCTCAAGCATCGCGGTGATTATGGGGCCGAACGGGTGAGCAGCTTCACCCGCGCCGATGCGATTGTGGTCGTGGCCGGGACGGTGGCCTATGTGGCGATGCTGTTCCTGCATCCGTTGCTGATCGGGGTGGCGGTGCTGCGCGGTTAACCCGACCGCACCAACCCCAACTCCATCGTCATCAACACCGGATTGTCCGCCGCCAGCCGCCCCACGAGGCGCTGGCAGAGATGATCGACCATCGACACATCGAGCACCGCATCGTCGCGCGAGACGCAGCCCGAGGCGATGTAAAGCTCGGTGGGGCGCGGCGAAACTCGCCTGCCATCGGCAAATCGCACGCCGACAATGCTGCCAACGCCGCCGACCACTCGCGCCGAATTCCAACCCCGCGCCCGCACCAATGACGCCAGCGATTGCGCGAAATCCTCACCGGAAGTCAGCCGCACCGCGACCGCGTCCACCTCACCGCGCCCGGTCGCCGCATCCGCCACTGGGCCGAGCAGATTGAAATTGGTCTCGGGATCATGTCGCGTGTCGAACATCGCCCCGTCCAGCGCCCAGGCGGTGACGTGGATCGGCGAGGCGATCATCGCGTCATCCGGCAGGATATGCCCGCCCGAGCGCTTGCCGTCCGCCTCGGTCCAAAGCCCGTGGCAATGCAGCCAGGGTTTGCCGTCACGCTCGCCGAAGGTGAGACACCCGGTCTCGAACGCCGTCTCGCCCTCGGGCGTGAACGTCTCAGAATAATACGCCGCATGCGCAGGGGAGACCGCGAGGGACGGGATCACATAGGCGAACGGCCCGAATCCGCCGCCCGACAGGTTGAGCAACGCACTGCGACAACCGGGCTCTCCCGCCCGCGCAAAACCGTCCGCCACCGCGTCGAGCAGTGACATCCCCGGCGTGAGGCTGAACTCCAATCGGCGGGCACGTCCGCCGACCGAGATGATGCGCGATGCGACTGGTTGGCCCGGCTGGATCACATGGCCGCGTTCATTCAGCGCCAGATAAGCCTCGTCCTGGCTTGACGTGGCGGCTGCGGAGGCCAAGCTCTGTTCCATGACCGACAATCCCTTCTTCCTCCCCCGGACCACGCCACACGGCGTGCCCCCGTTCCCCGCCATTGCCGCCGCGCACTACCCCGAGGCGCTGAAGGCTGGCATGTCGCAGCATCTTGCCGAGATCGAGGCCATCGCCGCCAGCCCCGAAACACCGACATTCGCCAACACGATCGATGCGATGGAGCGCTCCGGCAAATTGCTCGCCGATGTGGCAAGCGTGTTCTTCAACCTCAATTCCGCCAATGGCAGCGACGAGACCCGCGCAGTGGAGCGCGATTTCGCGCCGAAACTGGCCCAGCATTCCGCCGCCATCGGCCTGCATCCCGGCCTGTTCGCCCGCATTGCCGAACTCTATGCGCGGCGCAACACGCTGGCTCTGTCGCCGGTGCAGATGCGCCTGCTGGAGCGCAAATATCTCGATTTCGTCCGCTCCGGCGCCGCACTCGATACCGAAGGCCGTGCAAGGATGGAGGCGATCTCGCAGCGCCTCGCCGTGCTGCACACCGAGTTCGGCCAGAACGTGCTGCATGACGAGCAGGATTGGTCGCTGGCCTTGTCCGAGGCCGATCTGGAAGGCCTGCCCGAATTCGTCATCGAGGGCACCGCGCAGGCCGCCGCCGAGCGTGGCCAGAGCGGGCATATCGTCACGCTGTCGCGCTCGCTGATCGAGCCCTTCCTGAAATTCTCGCCGCGCCGCGATCTGCGTAAAGTCGCCTATCTCGCCTGGATCGCGCGCGGCACCCATCCGGGCGCGCATGACAACACCAAGCTGATCCCGGAGACCCTGGCACTGCGGCAGGAGCAGGCGAAGCTGCTGGGCTATGCCGATTACGCGCGATATCGCCTCGCCGATTCGATGGCGGGCTCGCCCGAAGCCGCCCGTCGCCTCGCCGATGAGGTCTGGCCCGCAGCCGTTGCGAAAGCCGCCGAGGAGCGCGAGATGCTGCGCGCGGATGCCAAGGCCGACGGTCTGAACGACGCGCTCGCCGCCTGGGATTGGGCGTATTACGCCGAGCGCGTGCGCCGGGCGAAATTCGCTATCGATGAGGCGGAACTCAAGCCGTATTTCGTGTTTGAGAACATCCAGGCGGCAGCCTTCGACACGGCACAGCGCCTGTTCAATCTCGATTTCATCGCACGCCCCGATATCCCGGCCTACCACAAGGACGTCACGATCTTTGAGGTGCAGGAGGCCGGACGCCATGTCGGCCTGTTCGTCTCCGACCCGTTCGCCCGCGCCGACAAGCGCTCGGGGGCCTGGATGTCCTCGTTCCGCGATCAGGAGCGGCTGGATGGCGTGGTCTCGCCGATCATCGTCAACGTGAACAATTTCGCCAAATCGAACCCGACCTTGCTCTCGTTCGATGATGCCGAGACGCTGTTCCACGAATTCGGCCACGCGCTGCACGGGTTGCTGTCAGATGTGCATTACCCGTCGCAATCCGGCACGGCGGTGCTGCGCGATTTCGTCGAGTTCCCTTCGCAGATCATGGAGCATTGGATCTCCGAGCCCGCCACGCTGCGCAGCTACGCCACGCATTTCGAAACCGGCGCGCCGATCCCGGACGATCTGGTGGCACGCTTGAAGGCCGCACAGAATTTCAACACCGGCTTCGGCACGGTGGAATACACGGCCGCCGCCATTCTCGATCTCGAACTGCACCGCCATCCCGACCCGGCCAGCCTTGACGTGATCGCGTTTGAGAAGCAGGTGCTGGACGGCATCGGCTTGCCCGCCGAGATCGGCGTCCGGCATCGGGCTGCGCATTTCCAGCATCTGTTCGCGGGCAGCGGCTATTCGGCGAGCTACTACGCCTACCAATGGGCGGAAGTGCTCGATGCCGACGGGTTCGACGCGTTCGCGGCCAAGGGCGATCTGTTCGATCCCACGTTGGCGGCGGGGCTGCGCCGGGTATTCTCGGCTGGCGACACCGAGGACCCGATGACGCTCTATGTCGGCTTCCGTGGGCATCAGCCGGAGACAGCGGCGCTGATGCGTCAGCGGGGGCTGGTGGCGGCTTAGGGGTTGTCCGCCGCCAACGCCAAAGCCCTGGCATAGATGCTCTTGCGGTTCTGCCCGGTCGCCTGCACGACGGCGGCGACGGCGTCCTTGAGCGAATTGGATTTCATCGCCGCGCGCAACATCGCGTCGATATCCTGCGCGTCTGCGGCTTCCTCCGGCGGTGGCCCGACGACGAGAACGATCTCCCCGCGTGCCTCTGCGGTGGCGTAATGCGCGGCCAATTCGGGCAGGGTGGCGCGGCGGACTTCCTCGAATTTCTTCGTCAGTTCGCGGGCCACGGCGGCTGGGCGGGGGCCGAGCAGATCGGCCATGTCGGCCAGCGTCTCGCCGAGACGGTGCGGGGCTTCGTACCAGATTGTGGTGGCCGATAGCCCCGCCTGTTCGATTGCGCGCAGACGTTCCAATGCGGCACGGCGTGCGGCCTGTTTTGGTGGAAGGAATCCCTGGAACAGAAACGGCAAAGGCGGCAGGCCAGAGAGCACCAGGGCCAAGGTCGCCGCGTTGGCGCCTGGCAGTGCGTCGACATGAATGCCCTCGGCAATCGCCGCGCGCGCGAGTCGGAAACCGGGATCGGAGAGCACTGGCATCCCGGCATCCGAGATCACCGCGATTCGTCGCCCCTGGCGGAGCTGGGCGAGCAGGCCGGGGATGCGTTCCTCCTCGTTGTGGTCATGCAACGCCTCGGTGCGCACACGAATGTCGAACGCCGTCAACAGCCGCGCGGAATTGCGGGTGTCTTCGCACAGCACCATGTCTGCCGCACGCAATTCGGCAATCGCGCGCGTTGTCATATCGCCGAGGTTGCCGATGGGCGTGGAAACCAGCACAAGACCGCCACGCGAAATGCGTTCGGGCAGGGGAATCGGCGATGCGGGTGTGGCGTCGGATGGATCAGGGGCTGAATCGGATTGCTGCATGCGGTCTCCTTGTGGCGACTCTAGCATTGGCCGGGTGCGGTTCTGAAACCCCACCGCCCCGGGTTGTCTATTCGCCGCCGCCGCTGCGACCGGCCCCGGTGGTACCGCCGCGTCCGGTGCTCGGCACCCGCGTGGCACTCCTCGCCCCGATCACTGGTCCGAACGCCGAACGCGGTGTTGCTTTGGTGCAGGCCGCCAAGCTGGCGCTCGACGCTCCGGGGGCACCGCCGCTTGATGTGATCGACACGCTCGGCACGCCGGAAGGGGCTGCCGCTGCCGCCCGTCGCGCGGTGGATGGCGGGGCAGGGATCATCCTTGGCCCGCTCACCGCCGCGGAAACTCGCGCCGCCTCCGTGGCCGCCCAGGCGGCGGGCGTTGGCATGCTGGCCTTCACCACCGATGACAGCCTCGCCCGTCCTGGACTCTGGCCGCTCGGCCTCACGCCGACGCAGCAGGTGCGCCGCCTCGCGCTGGCGGTCGGCGCGCAAGGCAAGACGAAATTCGCAGCCCTGCTGCCCAACAGCGATTTCGGTCGGGTGATGGGGGACGCGCTGCGCCGTGCCTTGCCGCCCGAGGCCTCCGTCGATGTGCGGGTGATCGATGACGGCAATGTGCAAGCCGCCAGCACGACGGTGAAAGAGATTTCGGATTACGCGCATCGTCGCGGCCCGATTGACGAGAAGCTGCATCTGGCCCTCAACAAGCGCAACGCCGAGGGTCGCAAAGAGGCTGCCGAGTTGCGGCGCACCGAGATTCCGCCGGCCCCGTTCGACGCGCTGCTGCTCGCTTCCACCGGCGACCAGCTCGACGTGATCACCGCCCTGCTGCCCTATTACGACATCGACGCGCCGACTGTGCGCGTGCTCGGCCCGGCTTTGTGGGCCAACCCGCTCGCGCGTGGCACCGGCAACCTCATCGGCGCCTGGTATGCCGCTCCTGATCCGGCGGCGCGCACCGATTTCGATCAGCGCTACACCGCCAAATACACCACCCCAGCGCCCGGCCTCGCCGATCTCGCCTATGACGCCGCCGCCATCGCCCGCGTCCTGGCGTCCAATGGCGGCTATGAGGCGGCCTCGCTGACCCGACCGGAGGGGTTCTCCGGCGTCGATGGCGTGCTGGGTCTGCTGCCGGACGGCCATGTGAAACGCGGTCTGGCGGTGTTCGAGATTCAGCGCGGTGGCGTGCAGATCGTCGATCCCGCGCCGGACAATCTCGCAGCCCCCGGGCTCTGAGCGACGGAAGGACGGTCCGTCATGCGCTCCGGCCAGATGTTCGGCACCGTTCTTGCCCTTTCGGTCGGCCCCGGATTGGCCTTCGCGGTCCTTTGGGCGATGGGGCTGATCGCCGCCCATCCAGCCCTGCTTGGCTTCCTGTTCTGCCTGGCCGTCGCCACGCTGGCGGCGGCGATCTGGTCGCATGACGTCAACAAGCTCTCCGAGACGATCCGGCAGGCCGCCCTGGAAAACGCCTCGGCCTTGTCCGCCGCCGCTGCCGCCCCACGCTTGGCCCCCATCGAGCGGGCGACGCGTAATATCGAGCGGCTGTCGCGCACGCTGGCCAACCGTGCGGCGATGGTCGGCCAGTTGCTTGCCGCCAACGAGGCGATTGTCGAGCGTCTGCCCGACCCGCTTTTGGTGCTCGGCCCGGACCGCTCGGTCCGCCGCGCCAACGAGGCCGCGCGGGCTGCCTATGGCACCGACATGGCCGCCGTGCTCCGCCATCCCGATCTGCGTGCGACCATCGAGCGCGCCTATCAGCAGCGCGGCACACAGAGCGTCGAGCTCAATTTGCGCCTGCCGGTGCCGCGCGAAGTCGCTGCCACCGTGATCTTCATGGACCCGCCACTCGCCGATGGCGGACACGCGATTGCGGTGCTGTCCGACCGCTCCCGCGAGCGCGCGCTGGAGCGGATGCGCGCGGATTTCATCGCCAATGCCAGCCACGAATTGCGCACGCCGCTGGCGGGATTGATCGGCTTCATCGAAACCCTGCGCGGCCCGGCCGCCGACGACCAGACAGCACAGCAGCGCTTCCTCGCCATCATGGCCGAGCAGGCCGAGCGGATGAACCGGCTGATCGACGATCTGATGAGCCTCAGTCGCATCGAACTGACCGAACACCAGCCGCCCTCCGAGCGTGTCGATCTGGCCAATCTGATCGAGGGTGTGATCGCCGGGTTCGAGCCGCGCATCGCCGCCCAGAACGTCACGTTGAAGCTCGATTTGCCGCGCGGTCTGCCGCTGATCACCGCCGATGCCGACCAGATGGCGCAAGTCGCGAGCAATCTGGTCGACAACGCGTTGAAATACGGCAAACGCGACGGCGTGATGCAGGTGCGTCTGGCGCTGAGCGAGCCGGGCGGTCGATGGCCGACACGGCGCGGCTTGGTGCTGGAGGTGCAGGATGACGGGCGCGGCATCGCGCGCGAGCATATTCCCCGCCTGACGGAGCGCTTCTATCGGGTCGACAAGGCACGCAGCCGCACCGCCAACGCGCCATCCGGCACCGGGTTGGGGTTGGCGATCATCAAACATATTCTCAACCGCCATCGTGGCCAGCTTTTCATCGACAGCGAAGAGGGCAAAGGTTCCACCTTCGCGATCTGGCTGCCGCTGGGCAGTGACAAAGAAAGGGGAACATCATGAGTTTCGCGCTTTGGACCATATTGGCGGCGATCCTTCTGCCGATCATCTCCACCGGGGCCGCCAAATGGGGCGCGCCGGGCTTCGACAACAATGCGCCGCGTATCTGGCAGGAGAGCCTGACAGGCTGGCGCAAGCGGGCGGATTGGGCGCATCGCAACCATTTCGAGGCGCTGCCGGGCTTCGCCGCCGCCGTTCTGGTGGCAACCGTCGCACACGCGCCGGAGGGCACGGCTGACCTGCTGGCCGGGCTGTGGGTGCTTTTTCGCGCGCTCTACACGGTGTTCTACATCACCGACAAAGCATCATTGCGCTCGATGATGTGGATGGGCGCGTTCTTCTGCGTGATCGGGTTGTTCGTGATCTCGGCCTGAGCGGTCGAGATCAGAACGCCGGGTCTTCCGCCACCTGCGGTGCGTTGAGCAGCTTGGGGGAGCTCTCGCTGAGCATCTCCAACTGACCGGTGATCTGGCCGCCATCTTCGACCTGGAGGCGGCGGCAACGCACCGTGCCGATCAGCTTGCCGGTGCCGCGCACCGTCAGGCTGCCGCGCACCGTGATCACGCCATCGACAGTGCCGGCGATATCGGCATCCTCGGTATCGGCCTCACCGCGATACACACCGTTCACGGCGACGACCAGTTCCGTGGTGCTGATCAGCGAGGTCTCGATCACGCCCTCAACCACCAGACGCTCGGCATCGTTGATCACACCGTTGATCGTCATCCCCCGCCCGATCATCAACGTGCGCCGTTCGGACTCCCGACGCAGACTCGGCAGAGTGCCGCGCAGCGACGCGAGCGGCTGTGAGGCCGGAACGGCGGAGCGCAGGCTTGCGCCGGGTTGCGGCGTGGCCGTGGAGGCAAGCGGCGTGTTCATGGACGGCGGCGGCTCCTTGATCGGCAGCGGACGAACCGAACGCTCGGTTTCGGCTGGGGCCGGCGGCAATGATTGTGAAAACAGCGATGCGCTGCCATTGGACAACTCAATTGAGTCATTGACGGCAGGATCAACGGAGGAACTGCTCGGGTCGGGCTTGCGGCGGCGGAACACAGTGTCTCCGTTGGCTTAAATAACTGACGACGCAACTTTACACGACGCCGGAAGCGGCCACAACCCGCGGATTCCCGGTCCCGTGCAGCGCATGCACCATGGCGGCGACACCCAGAATGGGGGCAAACAGGTTGAGTACCGGCACGAACCCTGCCGCCACGATCAGCCCGCCGAGCAACACCACCTCGGTGCGGCGCTGACGATAGGCCACCACCGCCATCACCCGGTCCATCCGCCGCATCGCCACGGGCACGAACAGCCCACGCCCCACCGCCCAGGACGCCACCACCCAGCTCAGGAACACCCCTGTTGCATGCGGCGGGATCAACAAGGTGAGTCCGGCAATCGCCTGCAGGATCAGCACTCTCAGGCCGAGGCCGACAGCATCGGCGAGTTGTGAGATCAACGGGGCAGGCTCGGCATAGGGCAGATGCGGGTAGTACCGCCGCTCGACCGCATTGGCGATGCGGTCGGTGAACAGGCTGGCAATTGCGGTGGAGACCGGCACGAACAGCCAGACCGACATCGTCATGGTCGCAACCGCACCGAACAATGCCGCCAGCCAGCCGAGATCATCGGCCCGGTTCAGATAGGCCGCCAGCCACGCCTCGATCCCGGCATGCAGCCCGATGGCAACCAGGATCGCCAGCACAAAGAAGCCGATCAGCGACCAGACCACGCTGCGCAGCACGGCACCAAAGAACGCCGGATCGGGCAATTGTCCGATGGAGCGCAGAACGGCGTCGATCATGGGTGCAGTCTCCGAGGTTGCCGTGCATGGTTGCTGTCGAGCGGGCGCAGTGATACGCGGCGACATCCTTACTGGAGAACGCGCGCCATGTCCGCCCCCTCACCTCGTTTCGACATTCTGGGTATCGGCAACGCCATCGTCGACGTGGTGGCAGCGGTCGAGGAGGGTTTCATCACCCATCACGATCTGCACAAGGGTGCCATGTCGCTGATCGAGGCCGATGATGCCGACAGGTTGTATGCCGCGATGCCGCCGGGCCTTGAGAGCAGCGGCGGCTCGGTTGCCAACTCCTGCGCTGTCGCCGCCCAACTTGGCGCGCGCGTCGCCTATATCGGCAAGGTGGCAGCGGACCAGCTCGGCGATGTGTTCCGCCACGACATTCAGGCGGCAGGCGTGCATTTCCCGACCTCGGCGCTGGTCGGCGGGGCTCCCACCGCGCGTTGCCTGATCGCGGTCACGCCCGATGGCCAACGCACGATGAACACCTTCCTTGGCGCCTGCACCCAGCTCGGTGTCGACGCGATTGACGCCGATCTGGTGGCCAATGCGGCGGTGACCTATCTCGAAGGCTATCTGTTCGACCCGCCGCACGCGCAACAGGCCTTCTATCGCGCCGCCGAGATCGCGCATCATGCAGGCCGAAAGGTGGCATTGTCGCTGTCGGACGCGTTCTGCGTGCATCGTCACCGTGCGGCGTTCCGCGATCTGGTGGCAGGCCACGTCGATATCCTGTTCGCCAACGAGACAGAGATCACAGCGCTTTACGAGACCAACAGCTGGGCCGAGGCAGCAGCGCATGCGGCCGCAGATGTGAACATCGCCGTGCTAACGCGTGGGCCGGATGGCAGTACGGTGCTGCGCGGCTATGAGCGCTTCGACGTGCTCTCCTTGGCCACCGACGTGGTCGACACCACAGGCGCAGGTGATGCCTATGCGGCGGGATTCCTGGCGGCCCACACAGCCGGTCGCAGCCTGTTCGAGGCAGGTGCGCTGGGCAGTGCGGCAGCAGTGCTGGCGATTGCGCAATATGGCGCGCGTCCGGCACGAGAAAAGCTGCGACGGTTGTTCACCGGGGTTTGACCGGATCGTTGCCGCGCGCGGCTGATGTGCGCACTGGCCTGCGATAAATCCTCGCCACCCGGTGGATGATCGGCTATCGGTGCGCCGCAACATGATGTCACCGCGCCGGGAGTGTGCCCTGCGCGTGTTTTGACGCGTAGAATTCAGGTGCCCCTATGGATATCCGCAATATCGCCATTATCGCTCACGTCGACCATGGCAAGACGACGCTCGTTGATCAGCTCCTCAAGCAGTCCGGCACGTTCAAGGACCACCAGCAGGTCGCCGAACGCGCGATGGACCGCAACGATCTCGAAAAAGAGCGCGGCATCACCATTCTGGCCAAGTGCACCTCGGTGGTCTGGAAAGACACCCGCCTGAACATCGTCGACACCCCAGGCCACGCCGATTTCGGTGGCGAGGTTGAGCGCATCCTTGGCATGGTCGATTGCGCCATCCTGCTGGTCGATGCCGCCGAGGGCGTGCTGCCGCAGACCAAGTTCGTCGTCGGCAAGGCGCTGCAGCGCGGGCTGAAGCCGATTGTGGTGATCAACAAGATCGACCGTCAGGACGCCCGCGCCGACGAAGTCCACAATGAGATTTTCGATCTCTTCGCCTCGCTGGAAGCGACCGACGAACAGCTCGATTTCCCCACCCTGTTCGCCTCCGGCCGTCAGGGCTGGGCGGTGGTCTCGCTCGACGACGAGCGCAAAGACCTCTCGCCGATGTTCGACCTGGTGATGAGCCATGTCACCCCGCCGACCTTCGACTATGATCTGCCGTTCGCGATGAACGCGTCCATTCTCGACTACGACAACTTCCTCGGCCGCGTGCTGACCGGTCGTATTGAGCAGGGCCGTGCGCGCATCAACATGCCGCTGAAGGTGCTGCGCGAAGATGGCACGGTGGTCGAGACCGGTCGTCTGACCAAGCTGATGAGCTTCCGCGGCCTGGAACGCGTGCCGGTGGACGAGGCGGTTGCCGGCGACATCATCGCCATTGCGGGCCTGTCGGAAAGCACGATCCCGCACACGATCTGCTCGCCGGAAGTCACCTCGCCGCTGCCGTCGATCCCGGTTGATCCGCCGACGCTGGCAATGACCTTCCGCGTCAATGACGGACCGCTCGGCGGCCGCGAGGGAAAGAAGGTCACCAGCCGCCAGATTCGCGACCGACTGCTGCGCGAGACCGAAGGCAACGTCGCCATTAAGGTGACAGAATCGGGTGAAGCCGATGCGTTCGAAGTCGCCGGTCGTGGCGAACTTCAGCTCGGCGTGCTGATCGAGACGATGCGCCGCGAAGGCTTCGAACTCACCATCGGGCGTCCGCGCGTGCTGACGCAAGTCAATCCGGAAACCGGCGAGCGCGAAGAGCCGATGGAAGACGTGCTGGTCGATGTGGACGAGCCCTATTCCGGCGTGGTGGTCGAGACCGGTCGTCTGACCAAG
>CAITEF010000565.1 GCA_903891315.1 uncultured Rhodospirillales bacterium
GATCTCGGCGATGAAGGGCTGACCAGATGCAACAGGCACCCTTCATGAATGGGCCGCTGGCCGGATTGACGGTCATCGAACTCGGTGACGGCACTGCCGGCCCCTATGCGGCGAAACTCTTCGGCGATTTCGGGGCGGAGGTGATCAAGGTGGAACGCCCCGGCGGAGACAGCGCCCGGCTGCGCGGTCCATTTCCGGGCGGCAAGCCGGATTCAGAGGCCAGCGGCCTGTTCCTCTATCTCAACACCAACAAACGCGGCGTGGTGCTCGATATCGACAAGCCGGACGATATCGCCGTGCTCAAACAATTGCTTGCTAGCACCGATATCTTCATCTCCAACCTCCCCGAATCCCGCCTCGCCGGAAGCGGATTGGCCCCCGCCAAGCTGCGCGAGGAATTCCCGCGCCTGATCGTCACCACCATCTCCCCCTTCGGCAATTCCGGCCCCTGGGGCCAGCGAAAGGGCGACGACATCACCGCCTATGCGATGAGCGGACTGGCCTACAGCACGCCGGGCATGCCGGACGCGGCGCGTGATCTGGAAACCGAGCCACCGCTGCATCCCTCCTGCTTCGTCGCCGAAACCATCGCAGGAATCACCGCCGCCTTCTCCACGATGGCAGCCGTCCTCGGTCAGTCGATCAGTGACGAAGGCTGTCATGTCGAAGTCAGCGCCCAAGCCGCCATCGCCGCGATGCAGATCCGAGACATCACGACGAGTTCCTTCACCGGCGAGCCCTATAGCCGCCTGCTCAACCCGCTCACCATTGGCCGCATGCCGAATTTCTACCTGCCTTGCCGCGACGGCTACGTGACCATTGCAGCGCCGATGGAAGTCCATTGGGATCGGCTGGTGGAGGGGATGAACCACCCGGATTGGGCCAAGAGCGACCTGTTCACCACCGAAGCCGCACGAACCGCCAATTGGATCGAATTGCGCGTACGACTGCTCGATTGGACGATGACGCTGAGCGGCGACGAACTTTACGAGATCGGTGAGAAATACCAGCTGCCGTTCTTCCCATTCTACTCGGTCAAACAGGTCTCTGAGAGCGACCACGTCGTCCAACGTGGCAGCCTCGCCGAGATCGAGATTGCCGGACACAAGGCCAGAATGCCGGGCCCGCCATTGCATATGCGCGGTACACCGTGGTCGCTGCGCAGACCCGCGCCACAGCTGGGTGAGCACAATTCCGAGCTGTTGGAGGGGCGCGCATGAGCACCGACCCTCGCCCAACCCCGCTCGCAGGGCTCAAAGTCCTCGATTTCGGCCAGTTCATCGCCATCCCGTTCTGCACGCTCTGGCTGAGCTGGCTCGGGGCCGAGGTGATCGTCGTCGAATCCCGCAGGCGCATGACATCTCGCACCGCGCCACCTTATGCCGAAGGCCTGAAGGGCGATCCCAATGCCAGCGGGTATTTCAACTCGCTCTACAGCGGCAAGAAAAGCTGCACGGTGGACATGACAACGGCCGCCGGTCGTGAAGTGGTCCGGCGGTTGGCAAGCAAGGTCGATGTGATGGTCGACAATTACTCAACCGGCGTGCTGGAGAAACTCGGAATCGGCTATGATGTGCTGTCCAAGCTCAATCCGAAACTGGTTATGCTGTCCAACGGCGCCTTCGGCCGATACGGCCCGATGCGCAACGCACGCGGGCTACACTCTGCGGTCAACCTATTCAGCGGCGTGGCGGACGTCACTGGCTACGCGGGCGGCGAGCCACGGCTGTTGGGCGGCTGCATCCCCGATCCGCTGAGTGGCACCTATTCCGGCTTCGCCCTGATGGCCGCGATCCGGCATTGCAGGCGGACCGGGCATGGGCAGTTTATCGATGTGGCGATGTATGAGGCGATGATGACCCTCATCCCCGAGGCGGTGATCGATTACTCGATGAACGGGCACGAGCCCGAACGCATCGGCAATCGCGATATCGCCCGCGCCCCGCACGGCATCTTCCGCTGCCGTGATGACGACAGCTGGATCGCACTCAGCGTCCACTCCGACGAAGAATGGGCCGCGATGTGCGCCGCCATCGGAAAGGCAGATTGGGCCGACGACGCGAGCCTGCGCAATGTCGCCGGGCGCATCGAGCACGTGCATCGGCTGGAGCTCGCCCTGGAAGCCTGGACGCGGTCGGTGGCGCTCAAGGACGCGGTTGATCTGCTGCAATCGGCGGGGATCGCGGCGGCACCCGTGCTGCGCAACGACGAACTCCTGCACGACGAGCAACTCATCGAGCGCGGCCTAGTCGTGACCATCGATCACCCCATCGTTGGCCCCCGCCGCCAATTGGGGCTGCCTTGGCGGATGGACAGTTTCGGCATCGACTATCGCCGCGCCCCACTGCTCGGCGAACACACCCGCGAGATCCTCACCGGCCTCGCAGGAGTGTCGGATGCCGAATATGACCAATTGGATGCAGACGGCGTTCTCGCCTGAAGGGACACGAGATGGATTTCAATCTCACCGAGGAAGAACGCTCATTCCGAGAAGAAGTGCGGGCGTTTCTCCGCCGCGAGCTCACCCCAGAAATCTGGGAACAGCATCGCGACCACAATGAACAGGGCATGTGGAGCCCCGAATTCACCAAGGTCTTCCGCCGCAAGCTGGGGGCTGCGGGCTATATCGGCATGGGCTGGCCCAAAGAATGGGGCGGCGGCGGGCGCAGCCGAATGTTCCAGGCGATCCTGTGGGACGAGATGGAATATCATCGAGCGCCCGGCATCGACCGCTCCGTCACCTACGTCCCCAACGCGGTGATGACCTTTGGCACCCCCGAGCAGAAAGCCGCCTTGCTGCCGAAAATGACACTGGGCGAACTCAGCTGGTTCGTCGGCTACTCCGAACCGGAAGCAGGCTCCGACCTCGCCAACATCAAGACCAAGGCGGTCGAGGACGGCGACGATTACATCATCACCGGCCAAAAATCCTTCTCCAGCGATTCCCACATGGCTGATTATTGCTGGATGGCGACGCGCACCGATCCGAACTCGGTCAAGCATGCCGGTCTGTCGATGTTCATCGTCGACATGACTCTGCCCGGCATCACCATCGCCAAACATCCGACATTGGCGGGATGGACGCATCACTCGGTGAATTTCGACCACGTCCGCGTGCCGAAATCAATGTTGGTCGGTGAGTTGCACCAGGGCTGGAAAGTCATCATGGGCGCCATCGATTTCGAGCGCGCCGCCCTCTCAAGCTCCGGCCTCGTCACCTACCAGATGGACCGTCTGCTCTCGCTGTGCGCGAGCGACACCCAGGTGCCGGGCACCATGCTCGATGACGATGTTGTCTGCGACAAGCTGGTCGGGCTGGCCATCGAGGCCGAGGCCGCCAAGC
>CAITEF010000566.1 GCA_903891315.1 uncultured Rhodospirillales bacterium
GATCGGCGACATGCCGCAGGAGGCGCAGACCCGTCTGCTGCGCGTGTTGCAGGAAGGCGAGTTCACCTCGGTCGGTGGTCGCACGCCGATCAAGGCCAATGTCCGCATCATCGCCGCCACCCATCGCGATCTGCGCGCCGCCATCCGGCTGGGCCAGTTCCGTGAGGATCTGTTCTACCGCTTGGCCGTCGTGCCGATCCGACTGCCGCCTTTGCGTGAGCGCACCGAGGACATCCCCGATCTCGCCCGCCATTTCCTCGACCGCGCCCGCGCCGACGGGCTGCCAGCGAAGTCGCTCGACCAGGGGGCCGTGGAAGCCCTGCGCGCGCATCGCTGGCCGGGCAATGTGCGCGAGTTGGAAAATCTGATGCGCCGTCTGGCCGCTCTGTGGCCGGATGAGGTGATCACCGAAGACGCCGTCCGCCCCGAACTGCAGGAGCCGATGTCGGCATCGGCTTTCGCGGCCGAATTGGATAGCCCGGGCAGCGAGCCCAGCGGTCCCGAGCCGCTGTCACGCGCCGTCGAGCGCCATATCCGCGCCTTCCTGGCGGCCTATCGCGACAGCGACGGTGCCTCGGACATTTACGAGCAGGTGCTCGCCGAGGTGGAGCGCCCCCTGATCCAGATGACGCTCGCGGCCACGCGCGGCAACCAGATCAAGGCCGCTCTCATGCTGGGCCTGAACCGCAACACGTTGCGCAAGAAGATCCGCGACCTCGATATTCCGGTGGTACGGGGGATCGTCTGACCTTGGAGCAGACCCAGCCGAAGCGATGGTTTTCCGGCCTGGTTCTGGGCCGGGTCGCCACGCTGGTGCTGGCGCTGGTGGCACTCGCCCTCGGCGTGGCAACGTTTGTGGTGCTCGCCCAGGGCCTGAAACTGCGCTTGCAGGCCTCCAATATGGTGATTGGCCTGATCGTGGCAAATCTGGTGGTGCTACTGCCACTGGGGCTCACGCTGATCCTGCGTCTGGTCCGGGTCTATATCGAACGTCGCCGCGGCTCGGCGGGGGCCCGGCTGCATGTCCGCCTGGTGCTGATGTTGGGCGTGGTCGCCATCACGCCTGCCATTCTGGTGGCGGTGTTCGCCACCGTCTTCTTCAATCTCGGCATCCAGGCCTGGTTCAACGACCGCGTCCGCACCGCTCTGCATGAGGGGCTGGAGGCGAGCCAGGGCTATCTGGAAGAACACCGCAACCACGTCCGCGCCGACGCGGTGGGTATGGGCAACGACCTTGTGCGGGTGATGCAGGAATTGCCGGGTCAGGCGCAGGTCTTCGCCCAGGCGCTCTACAGCCAGACCGTGCTGCGCGGGCTGGCCGAAGCGGTGATCTACGAGCCGATCTCGGGCCAGGTGATCGCGTCGACCGGCGCGATGGGCGGCTTCGGAGCCGACCCGCCTCCGCCTTGGGCCGCGACACTCGCCCGTGGCGGCGATGTCGCGGTGTTCGGCGAGGAGACCGACCGGGTGCGCGCCTTGGTGCAGATGGACATCCAGCCGCCCCTGATGTTGCTGATCTCGCGCCCGGTCGACCCGGCGATTCTGGAGCACATGCAGAAAACCAAGGATTCGGTGGAGGAATATGACCGCCTCGACCAAAACCGCGTCGAGCTACAGGTCTCCTTTCTGCTGATCTTTGCCGTCGTGGCGCTGTTGGTTTTGTCGGCGGCCGTGCTCATCGGATTGCTGATCGCCAACCAGATCGCTCGCCCGATTGGCCGATTGATCGAAGCCGCCGAGCAGGTGCGCTCCGGCGATCTCACGGCCCGCGTGCCGGAGACCGCGCATGACGACGAGGTTGCCGACCTGTCGCGCGCTTTCAATCGAATGACCGGCCAGCTTGCCGCTCAGCGTGGCGAGTTGATGGACGCCTATGGCCAGATCGACCAACGCCGCCGCTTCACCGAGGCCGTGCTCTCCGGCGTCTCGGCGGGGGTGATCGGGCTGGATCGCCAGGGTGCAATCGAACTGCCCAACAGGGCGGCGATCCAGTTGCTGGGCATCGATTTGATGCAGTCAATTGGCCGCAAACTCGCCGATGTTGCCCCCGAATTTGCACCTTTGATCGAGGCGGCTTTGGCGCATCCGGAAGTCGCGCACACCGCCGAGTTGGAGATCAGCCTCAAGAACACCCGCCGTAACTTGCTGGTGCGAATCGACGCCGACCGGCTGCGGCAGGATCGCGAGGCAGACGAGACGCATCCCGAGGCGCTGAGCTTCGTTGCCACCTTCGACGACATCACCCAGCTCCAAGCCGCCCAGCGCAAGGCCGCCTGGGCCGATGTGGCACGACGCATCGCACATGAGATCAAAAATCCGCTCACGCCGATCCAGCTCTCCGCCGAACGGCTCAAGCGACGCTTCTCCAAGGAAATCACCTCCGACCCGGAGAGCTTCGTGCAATGCGCCGACACGATCGTGCGCGCGGTGGGCGATATCGGGCGGATGGTGGACGAATTCTCCGCCTTTGCCCGGATGCCGCAGCCGCAGATCAAACCCACCGATCTCGGACGGATCATCCGCGACTCGCTGGTGCTGCCGCGCCAGTCCCGCCCGGACATCACCTACACCCTCTCCCTGCCAGATCCGACGCCGGTGCTGCCCTGCGATGCGCGGTTGATTGGGCAGGCGCTGAGCAATCTGCTGCTCAACGCGGGCGATGCGATCACGATGCGCGTCGAGGCCCAGAAGGCAGAAGGTGCTGTTCCGGCACCCGGCGAGGTGAAGGTCACGCTGGCCGAATCGGATGGCGAATGGCGAATCATGGTAGAAGACAACGGCGTCGGCCTACCCTCCGATGACCGTGCGCGACTGTCCGAACCCTACGTGACCCACAAGCCGAAAGGCACCGGCCTTGGTTTGGCCATCGTCAAGAAGATACTGGAGGACCATGGCGGCCGATTGCTGCTCGACGACAGTCCGAGCGGCCAGGGTGCCTTGGCGATACTCTGCCTGCCTGCGCCGAACACGGCGTCAGGTGCGGTGAACCAGATGCGGGAATCCATCAATGGCGTTTGAGATTCTCATCGTTGACGACGAGCCCGATATCCGCCTGCTGGTGGACGCGATTTTGCGTGACGAGGGCTACGAAACCCGCCAGGCCGGCACATCAGACGCAGCGATTGCGGCCTTCCGCGAACGCATGCCCTCGCTGGTCATTCTCGATGTTTGGCTGCAGGGCTCCAAGCTCGACGGGCTGGGCATTCTCAAGGTGTTCCAGGCCGAGGAGCCGACGGTGCCTGTGGTGATGATGTCCGGCCACGGCAATATCGAGACCGCGGTGACCGCGATCCAACACGGCGCCTATGATTTCATCGAAAAGCCATTCCAGTCCGACCGTCTGCTGTTGATCGTCAAGCGCGCGCTGGAGGCTGCCCGGCTGGCGCGCGAGAATGCCGAGTTGCGACTGCGTGCCGGGCCGGAGACCATTCTGATCGGTGAGAGCTCGGCCATCGTCGCTTTGCGCCAAGGGGTGGAGAAAGTCGCGCCCACTGGCTCACGCGTGCTGATCGCGGGCCCCGCAGGTGCCGGCAAGGAAGTCGTTGCGCGGATGATCCACGCCCGCTCGCGTCGTGCCAGCGGCCCGTTCATCACGCTGAACTGTGCCATTCTCAATCCGTCCCGCTTCGAGGAAGAACTCTTTGGCATCGAGAGTGCGGCAGACGGCAGCGGCCAGCCCCGCCGCGCCGGTGTGCTGGAACGCGCACATGGGGGCACGTTGTTCCTCGACGAGGTGAGCGACATGCCGCTGGAAACCCAGGGCAAGATCGTGCGCGCCTTGCAGGACCAGACCTTCGAACGCCTCGGTGGCTCTGCCCGCGTGCGCGTCGACCTGCGGGTGATCACGACTTCCAACCGCGATTTGCAGTCCGAGATCGCCGCCGGGCGGTTCCGCGAGGATTTGTATTACCGCTTGGCCGTTGTGCCACTGCGCGTGCCTGCGTTGCGCGAGCGCCGCGAGGATGTGCCCGCTTTGGCGCGACATTTCCTGCAACGCTCGGCCGAACTTTCTGGCCAGCCCGCCCGCGAACTCTCCGCCGACGCGGTGGCCGCCCTGCAGGCTTATGACTGGCCGGGCAATGTCCGCCAGCTGCGCAACCTCGTCGATTGGCTGCTGATCATGGCACCTGGCGGCCCCAGCGATCCGATCCGCGCCGAGATGTTGCCACCCGATATCGGAGCAGCAGCACCCGCTTTGTTCAGCGCTGACCCATCCGCCGACATCATGGCGCTGCCGCTGCGCGAGGCGCGCGACCTGTTCGAGACCCAGTATCTGCAGGCACAATTGCTTCGCTTCGGCGGGAACATCTCACGCACCGCGGGATTTGTCGGCATGGAGCGCAGCGCGCTGCATCGCAAGCTCAAGCAGCTCGGGATCAACTCCGACGACCGCGGCGGCGTGTGAAACAGGCAGCTCTTGACCCGGTGCTTGCCGCTTTGCGCGCTGAGCCATCGCGCACTTGGTCGCTGATTATCACGCTGTATGGCGACGCGATTGTGCCGCGTGGCGGCTCGGTTTGGCTCGGCACATTGCTGGAATTCTTCCGCGCGTTGGAGATCGGTGACGGCGTGGTGCGCACGGCAATGTCCAGGCTCGCCGCCGATGGTTGGCTGGAGCGGCAAAAGGTTGGGCGCAACAGTTTCTACCGGCTTGGGGCCAAGGGGCGCGAGGCATTCACCGACGCCACAAGGCGCATCTACGCCGCCACACCGCCGCGCGCCGACGCGGAGTTTTCGCTCCTGCTGCCCGAGACCACAGATCGAGAGTCGCTGTCCCGCGCAGGATGTGGCGTGGTCGCACCCGGTGTGTTCATCACTGCCCGCAACGTCACGGCGGACGGGTTGCGACTGTCGATCAACGGTGACGCGACGACGCTCCAAGCGCTCGCCGCTCGCTCCTGGCCGCTGGATGCATTGGCCCAGAGCTACACAGCCTTTGTCGCAAGCTTCTCGCCGTTGCGGAATTTCCTGGCCAAAGGTGGCGTTTGCGCCGATCTGGAGGCGCTGGCCGCACGTATCCTGCTGATCCACCAATATCGCCGCATCGTGCTGCGCGATCCGCGACTTCCAGAAAGCGTGCTGCCCGAAGGATGGTCAGGAACAGCGGCGCGGCATCTTTGCGCGGAGGTTTATCTCGCGCTGTTGCCAGCTTCAGAGTTGTGGCTGGATCAGCACGCGATTGACGAGAGCGGGGCGGCATTGATCGGGAATCCGCAGGTCTTTCAACGCTTTTTGTAGGGCGGGTCAGCGAAGCACCACTTGCCTACGAAATACCGCACTGCAACATGTTACCAAATTTCTTGCGGTCATTATTTTCTGTGATATATCCCATCACATCGAACGGGATTAGGGAGCTCGGCGACGATGTACACGCAGGCACTTAGCCAGCGCGGCGAGGGTGAGGATAAGGCGCTCGAAGACGCCGCAGCCCTGGCTCGCTTTCAGGATCGCGTCGATTCCGAGGAGCGCATCGAGCCGAACGACTGGATGCCCGCCGCCTACAGGCGGACCCTTACTCGCCAGATCTCGCAGCACGCCCATTCCGAAATCGTCGGCATGCTGCCCGAAGGTAACTGGATCACCCGCGCCCCGTCGCTGCGCCGCAAGGCAGCGCTTCTGGCCAAGATCCAGGACGAATGCGGCCACGGCCTCTATCTCTACGCCGCCGCCGAAACCCTAGGCACCTCACGCGAGGAGCTGATCGATCAGTTGCTTTCGGGGAAGGCCAAATATTCCTCGATCTTCAACTACCCAACGCTGACCTGGGCGGACATGGGCACCATCGGCTGGCTCGTCGATGGGGCGGCGATCATGAACCAGATCCCGCTCTGCCGTTGCTCGTATGGCCCCTATGCGCGGGCGATGATCCGTGTGTGCAAGGAGGAGAGTTTCCACCAGCGCCAGGGCTACGAGATCATGATTGCGCTGGCCCACGGCAATGCCGAGCAGAAGGCGATGGCGCAGGACGCGCTCAATCGCTGGTGGTGGCCCTGCCTGATGATGTTCGGCCCGCCGGACACCGCCTCGCAGCACTCCGACGCCTCGATGCGTTGGAAGATCAAGCGCTTCTCCAACGACGAGCTGCGCCAGAAATTCATCGATGCCACCGTGCCGCAGGCGCATTTCCTCGGCCTTGAGATCCCCGACCCGGAATTGCGCTTCAAGGACGGCCATTGGCATCACGGCCCGATCGACTGGGAAGAATTCACCCGCGTCATCCAGGGCCATGGCCAATGCAACCGCGACCGTCTCGCCGCCCGTCGGAAAGCGCATGCTGATGGCGAATGGGTCCGCGAAGCCGCCGCCGCCTTCGCCAGA
>CAITEF010000567.1 GCA_903891315.1 uncultured Rhodospirillales bacterium
CCACTTCCTCTCGCCCGGCACCATCGAGTTTAGAGCCTTGGACACCACGTTCCCGCCGTGCCAACTCAGCGCCACGAGCGAGCACATCCTCGGTACGCTTCAGGCCACGTTCCGCATTCACAAGCGCTGATCGACCCACACGCGGCGCACCTAACGGTGCAGCCGCGTTGCTTTTGTCCACCGCCGATACAAAATGCACCGCCCTTGCAGTTTTGTTGTTGACACTGATTGTATCACGGTACAATATGTACCGTATCAGACCGGCAACGAGACAGGGGCGCCGCACATGCCAGCACCACAGACATCACCGCGCAATCCCGCGCTTCGCCATCTGGCCGAAGCCTTTGATCGCGCCGCGACCACCATTCATACGGCAGATCACGCGGCGATCTTCATTGAGAAAGAACTCCAGCGGGCCGGCTACGCCATCGTGCCGAGCGGCAAGCGGACAGGCTTCACGGGTGGCGAGATCGTCGCTGCGCTCCAGCGTGGGGAGGCCCGTCGTGGGTGATGGTGATCACGAGATGGCGGACGGCTGGGAAGCGGCTCGCGCTGGCCTTCCCTTCGATCCCAATCAATCGCCGGCTTGGCGCGACGGGCACAACTCCTTCACGCGCGTTGTGGTCCGGTTCCCAAGGGCCTTCGCCCCACCCAAGCCGGTGGTGGCATCCGTGAACACCGCCACCGTCCGGCGCGTTTCACTGCTGGAAATCCTCACCCGTAAAGCGTTCGGAGTTACGCCATGATCATCCCTTGGACCTTGGAAATTCCGCTGAAGCTGCACGGCCTTGTGATCGACCATCACCAGGATCTCGACGTGGACCTAGAGATCACCAACAGCCGCGATCTGGATAACGTGCTCGTCGCGGGCGTCAATTCGCGGGGCGAGCGTAAGACCTACGCGATTGACCGTTACGAGACCACAGGTCTTGGCCGGGACATTTACGAAGCGGCAGCCGCTGCGATGCAGACGTGGCGACTTCGCGACCGCATCGCCGAGGAGTTGGCAGAGATTGCCAATGATTGCGACGCCATCCGTGCCGACCGTCAGTACGACCCAGCGGCGTAAGTTGACTTGACCGACGCCAGTTGGCCGCCCCGCAAGGCAGCCTCGTAGTGCATCCCAGTCGCGGCCCAGCAGCCTGATTTTGGATGTAATACGCCGCATTACACACGCTCGGGCTGGTGTCGGTTCTTTTATTCGGAGGTAATGCCCCATGATGTCACCACGGGATTTCTGCACACCGAAATGGATACCGATCGCTCAAGGCTCAACCGTCAAGACGTTTTCGACCACGTGGCCCATGGACAAACAAGTCGAGGTCATCCGCCATCTTCGATATCTACGCGACGAATGTGACATCACCGCGACCCGTCATGCGGAACTTGTCGCTTTGATCGGGAAAGATTGAAGTTTCGAACCTTTGAACGCCCGCGCAGCCTCCCTTGCAGGCGTTCAAAGCAGCGGCCAGCCACAACCGTTTGCGGGGACGATGTGGCTGGCCGCGCACCCGATAGGAGACTGAACCATGTCCATCGAACGCTGCCACCATCATGATCTATCCTGGGATTCCGACTTTTTAGAGGAATGCCCAAACTGCTCTAACGAGGCAGACGGCATTGAGTTCCAGTTTCGAGAGATCGTCAGCGCTGCCGAACGCGGCGACGATCTGGAACTCGAATATCTCGTCAGCGAGTGTGAGGAGCGGTTCGGCGTGTCGCCGTTTGCGGGGATAAAACACTAGCAAGCAGCGGACGCAAGTTGAACCAATGTTTTGCGGGGAAGTATCATGGCGCGTCCACGAGCATCAAATCAATTCGCCGAATTTGCGCAGGGCTATGCCGCGTTTCGCAAGGGCGAACGTAAGGTGCCCAATCCAGCCAAGCCCATGTGGCTCAAGGGATTTGAAGCTGCGTGTGCCGTTGAGCGCGGCGAACCCATCCGCCGCTATGCACCGCGCAAGAAGAAGCACAAGGCAGGGACACCGAACAATGTCTGACCATTACCCATTCTGGCGGGCTGCAATTGCAGGAGAGCCGGTCGAGATCAACGAAGCCAACCCACAGCCCGGCTATTACAAGCTCCGGCGTGGCAAGGATGGCCCGTGGCTGCCTGTTGCTATCTGGTGGCTCAATGGCGAGCTTGTTGCCAAAGTCGGTTCACACATGCGCAATCCTTACGATATTTGGACGTGGTGCGCGGAAAATCCGGTTTCCCAAGAGGACGCCAAGTTTGCATTCCAGACGGGCGCGTGGCCTGGCGACGTGCCTCAAGCTCCGACCACGGGCCACAACTCCATGGCCCTGTCTCTGCCGGAAGAAATCGACGACGCCGTCAATCAAGCGCTGGATTGGTTGGCTAACGCCAAGGTCGACAATGATACGTCTGCTGATCAATGCGCAAATTGGAGAAC
>CAITEF010000568.1 GCA_903891315.1 uncultured Rhodospirillales bacterium
CCCGAAAACCCCAGGTTTGGCCAGGGTTTGGCGCCGGACCTGTTGACCGGCAGGGGCGGAACAACCGCCGAATTCGGCTCTCCGACGGCCCATTCTCTCCGGACCTGTTGACTTGGCCGATTTGGTACGCTTTTCAAAACCACTTATATTTCAATAGCTTAGGCGCGGCGGCGGAGCGGCCTGGTTCGAATCGCACTTGCCTGAAAAGCGTACCGAGTTTTCGAACCGGAGGTACGGATTGGCCTTCATCCATCAGCGCTAACTCGAAACGTATGCTTGCTCGTTCGGTCCCAAATGGCCAAAACTGCGGACCACGGGGGACTACCATGCAGACGCTGACCGCCAAGGAAGCCAAGAACGGGTTTGGCCGCCTGATCGACCTTGCCCGCGCCGAGCCGGTGACCGTGGCCAAGCATGGTCGCCCGGTGGTCGTGGTCATGGCCGCCGAGGAATTCGCTCGGCTGAAGCAGGCTGCCAGCCGCCAGACCATCAAACTCAAGCAGGAAGCTCGCTGACCATGCCGCGTGGACGCCCCAAGAAGAACCCGGACGCCACCAGCGCCCCGGCAGCGGCCAGCACCAAGGCCAACGGCAACAGCGCCAACCTCGGCTTCGAGGCGCAGCTATTCCTCGCCGCAGACAAGCTGCGGAAGAACCTCGAACCGTCCGACTACAAGCACGTCGCCCTCGGCCTGATCTTCCTCAAGCACATCTCCAACGCGTTCGAGGTGAAGCGCGCCGCACTGCTGGCCGAGGATGCCGCCGCCGCCGAAGACCCGGACGAGTATCTGGCCGAGAACGTGTTCTGGGTGCCGAAGGAGGCCCGCTGGTCGCACCTGCAAGCCAACGCCAAGCAGCCCACCATCGGCAAGCTGGTCGATGACGCCATGGCCGCCATCGAGGCGGTCAACGCCGGGCTCAAGGGCGTGCTGCCGAAGGACTACAACCGCCCGGCGCTGGACAAGGTGATGCTGGGCGAACTCATCGACCTGATCTCCGGCATCGCCACGGGCCAGCCCGGCGAGCAGGCCAAAGACCTGCTGGGTCGCGTGTACGAGTATTTCCTCGGCGGCTTCGCCGGGTCCGAGGGCAAGCGCGGCGGCGAATTCTACACCCCACGCTCGGTGGTCCGCGTGCTGGTCGAGATGCTGGAACCCTACAAGGGCCGCGTCTACGACCCCTGCTGCGGCTCCGGCGGCATGTTCGTGCAGTCCGAGAAGTTCGTCGAAAGCCATGGTGGCCGGTTGGGCGACATCGCCATCTACGGGCAGGAGTCGAACAACACCACGTGGCGGCTAGCGAAGATGAACCTCGCGGTGCGCGGCATCGACGCCGACATCCGTTGGAACAATGAAGGCAGCTTCCACAAGGACGAACTGCGCGACCTGCGCTTCGACTACATCCTCGCCAACCCGCCGTTCAACATCAGCGATTGGGGTGGCGATCGGCTACGGGAAGATGCGCGCTGGACCTATGGCATGCCGCCGGTGGGCAACGCCAACTACGGCTGGCTGCAACACATCCTCTGGCATCTGGCGCCGAACGGCACGGCGGGCGTGGTGCTGGCCAACGGCTCCATGTCCTCCGGCCAGTCCGGTGAGGATGTCATCCGCCGCGCCATGGTGGAGGCCGATGTGGTGGACTGCATGGTATCGCTACCCGGCCAGCTATTCTACTCGACCCAGATACCGGCCTGCCTGTGGTTCCTCGCCCGCAGCAAGAAGCCCGGCGCGGGCTTGCGCGACCGGCGCGGCGAGGTGCTGTTCATCGACGCCCGGAAGCTTGGCACGCTGGTAGACCGCACGCGGCGTGAGTTTGGTGACGAGGACATCGCCAAGATCACCAGCGCCTACCATGCGTGGCGCGGCGAGAAGGACGCAGGCGCCTACGAGGACGTGCCCGGCTTCTGCAAGGCAGCCACGTTGGAGGAGATCAGGGGCCACAACCACATTCTGACGCCGGGGCGTTATGTCGGTGCCGCCGATGTCGAGGATGACGAAGTGCCGTTCGTGGAGCGGTTCGCCGTCCTGCGCGAGACCTTGGAGCAGCAGTTCGAAGAGGCTGAAGCACTAACCAGTACGATACGAAGACAGCTTGCTCGGGTCGCAGTATCATGAGTCTTTGGTCACCAGTACCTATTGGCTTGGTTGCAGAAGTGTTCGATGGTCCTCATGCCACCCCAAAGACGGTGGATAGCGGACCAATATTTTTAGGAATTGGTGCCCTCGAAAAAGGTCGCATCAATCTGACCGAAACACGTCACGTTACGGAAGAAGATTTTAAGACGTGGACTCGTAGAGTAAAGCCTAGAGCCGGTGACGTAGTCTTTTCCTATGAGACTCGTATTGGTGAAGCTGCGATCATCCCTGAAAACTTCGAGTGCTGCTTGGGCAGGCGCATGGGTCTTGTTCGTGCAGATCGAGGAAAGCTAAATCCACGATTTTTCCTCTACACATACTTGTCGCCAGAATTTCAAGATTTCCTTCGGTCGAAGACCATCACGGGAGCCACTGTTGATCGCATCGGGTTGATCGAGTTTCCTAAATTTCCCATTCTCCTACCGCAACTTGCGGAGCAGGAGGCGATCGCCTCGATTCTCGGCGCGCTGGACGACAAGATCGACCTGAACCGGCGAATGAACGAGACGCTGGAAGCGATGGCGAGGGCGATCTTCAAGGACTGGTTCGTCGATTTTGGGCCGACGCGGGCGAAGATGGCAGAGCAGGCGCCATACCATGATCCCGCAATTTGGTCGGCCTTCCCCGACCGTTTCGACGCAGACGGCTTACCTTTCGGGTGGTCGGTTTGTGGACTGGCCGACATCGCAAACCTGAACCCCTCGGAGCGTCTTCCTCAAGGCACAGAGGCTCCCTACCTCGACATGGCGTCGCTGCCAGTGCGGGGTTCTTGGCCAGATAAACCGACAACGCGTGCCGCAGGCTCAGGTGCCCGTTTCAGGAATGGTGACACGCTCGTCGCCAGAATCACGCCATGCCTAGAGAACGGTAAAACTGCCTTCGTCAGCCGCTTGAGTGACTCCGCCATCGCGTGGGGGTCAACCGAGTTCATTGTCATCCGACCTCGCCTCCCTTTCCCCGCCGAGTACGGCTATCTGCTGGCTCGGCATGATGCTTTCCGAGCCCATGCCATTCAATCGATGACCGGCACCTCTGGCAGGCAGCGTGTGCAACCTGAATCGCTGCGCAGCTTCCCGGTCGTCAAACCCTCGGACGTAGTGCTCAGACACTTCGGTGAGATCGTGAAGGGACTGTTCGCAAAAATACCGGCGAACGAACTGGAAACAGAGACCCTCGCCGCATTCCGCGATCTTCTGCTGCCCAAGCTCATGTCCGGCGAACTCCGCGTCCGCGACGCCGAGAAGATGGTGGAGGCGGTGTTGTGAGCAGCGGCATCGCCGAAAGCCATGTCGAGGAAGCCGCGCTGGCGTGGCTGGCCGAGCTTGGCTACGGCACCACCAACGCCCTCACCATCGGCCCGGATGCCGCCACGCCAGAACGCACCAGCTACGGCGATGTGCTGCTGGCGTCGCGCCTGCGGGCCGCCCTCGCCACGCTGAACCCGCACCTGACCGCCGAGACCTTGGCCGAAGCCATGGCGAAGCTCACCCAGACCGAGGCGCCGTCCTTGGTGGAGGAGAACCGCCGCCTGCACCGGTATCTGGTGGAAGGCGTGCCGGTGGAGGTGCGCCGCGCTGATGGCAGCGTCGGCGGCGAACAGGTCCGCCTGATCGACCTCGATGACCCTGATGCCAATGACTGGCTGGCGGTCAACCAGTTCACCGTCATCGAGAACAAGGCCAAGCGCCGTCCGGACGTGGTGATCTTCGTCAACGGCATGCCGCTGGCCGTGGTGGAATTGAAGAACCCCGGCGACGAGAACGCGACGCTTGATGGCGCCTACAACCAGTTGCAGACCTATAAGGCGCAGATCGGCTCACTGTTCCGCACCAACACGGTGCTGGTCACGTCGGATGGCATCTCCGCCCGCATCGGCTCGCTGACCGCCGACAAGGAGCGGTTCATGCCGTGGCGCACCGTCACCGGCGACGGCGTGGTGCCGAAGGGCATCCCCGAGTTGGAGACCGTGCTCAAGGGTGTGTTCGAGCGGCAGCGCTTCCTCGACCTGCTGCGTGACTTCATCGTCTTCGGTGAAACCGGCAGCGACACCGCGAAGATTCTGGCGGGCTATCACCAGTTCCACGCCGTGCGTCGGGCCGTCACCAGCACCATCGCCGCCACGCGGCCTCAGGGCGACCGCAAGGTCGGGGTGATCTGGCACACGCAGGGCTCGGGCAAGAGCCTGCTGATGGCCTTCTACGCGGGCTGCGTCATCAAGCACCCCGACATGGAGAACCCCACGCTGGTGGTCCTGACCGACCGCAATGACCTCGACGACCAGCTATTCGGCACCTTCGCCATGTGCCGCGACCTTCTGCGCCAGACCCCACAGCAGGCCGGGGACCGGGACGAACTGCGGAAGCTGCTGGACCGACCTTCGGGAGGGGTGATCTTCACCACCTTGCAGAAGTTCGCGCCGGAACCGGGGACGACCGAATACCCGGTGCTGACCGACCGGCGGAACGTGGTGGTCATCGCCGACGAGGCGCACCGCAGCCAGTATGGCTTCGGCGCCAAGATGGAGCGCAGCACCGGCGAGGTGACTTACGGCTTCGCCAAATACCTACGCGATGGCCTGCCGAACGCCTCGTTCATCGGCTTCACTGGCACGCCCATCGAGACCGGCGACGTGAACACCCCGGCGGTGTTCGGGGACTACATCGACATCTACGACATCAGCCGCGCCGTCGAGGACGGTGCCACGGTGCCGATCTACTATGAGAGCCGCCTCGCCCGGATCGAGTTGAGCGAGGACGAGAAGCCGAAGATCGACGCCGAGATCGCCGACCTGACCGAGAATGAGGTCGAGGGCGAGCAGGAGCGGTTGAAGCGGAAGTGGGCCAGCGTCGAGGCGCTGGTGGGGTCCGAGAAGCGGCTGGCGATGGTGGCCGCCGATCTGGTCCAGCACTTCGAGGCGCGGACAGCGGCGTTGGATGGCAAGGGTATGATCGTCTGCATGAGCAGACGCATCTGCGTGGCGTTGTATGACGCCATCATCAAGCTGCGTCCGGACTGGCACAGCGACGATGACGATGCGGGTGCCATCAAGGTGGTGATGACCGGTGCGGCATCCGATCCGCCGGAATGGCAGCGGCACATCGGCAAGCGGGCCAAGGCCCGACGCGATGGTTTGGCGAAGCGGGCGAAGAAGCCGACCGATCCGTTGAAGCTGGTGATCGTGCGGGATATGTGGCTGACCGGGTTCGACGCGCCGTCAATGCACACCATGTACGTGGACAAGCCAATGAAGGGGCACGGCCTGATGCAGGCCATCGCCCGCGTGAACCGGGTGTTCAAGGACAAGCCCGGCGGGCTGATTGTGGACTACATCGGCATCGCCCAGAACCTGAAGTCCGCGCTTGGGCAGTATTCCGGCAGCGACCGGGACCAGACCGGCATCGACGAAGCCGAGGCCATCAAGGTGATGATGGAGCGGTACGAGGTCGTCCGCGCCATGTTCAAGCCGGGGATGCCCGGCGGCTTCGACTACCGGCTGTCCTTGGACCCCAGCGGGCCGCCACAGGCACGTCTGGTGGCGCTGGCCGGGGCCATGGACTGGGTGCTGACCCGTCAGCAGGAAGACGCCGCCAAGGAGACCACCGAGGAAGGCAAGAAGCGCGCCCACAGGCGCTTCGCTGATGGTGTGCTGGCGCTGTCCAAGGCATTCGCGCTGGCAGCGGCCAGCGATGAGGCGCAGGCCATCCGCGACGAGGTGGGGTTCTTCCAGACCGTCCGAGCGGCGATTGTGAAGGATGCTGGCACCGGCGGCGAAGGCGGCAAGAAGAGCGGCGCCGACCGCGAACTGGCCATCCAGCAGATCGTCAGCCGGGCGGTGGTCTCGACCGAGATCATCGACATCATGAAGGCGGCGGGCATCACCAGCCCCGACATTTCGATCCTCGGGGACGAGTTCCTGACCGAGGTTCGGGAGAACCCGAGGAAGAACCTCGCCATCGAGGCGTTGAAGAAGCTGATCGCCGGGGATGTGCGGTCGCAGGCCCAGCGCAACGTGACCCAGTCGCGCGGCTTCACCGAACGGCTGGAAGCCGCCATCTCCCGGTACCACGCCAACGCCATCACCACTGCCGAGGTGTTGGAGCAGTTGATCCAACTGGCCAAGGACATCAAAGCGGCGCGCCAGCGCGGCGAAGAGCTCGGGCTGACCAACGAGGAGATCGCGTTCTACGACGCGCTGGCCGAGAACGAGAGCGCTCGCTCGGCAATGGGCGAACCAGCGCTGCGGATGATCGCGCAGGAGCTGGTCACCAATGTCCGCGGCAACGTCACCGTGGATTGGATGCACCGGGACAATGCGCGGGCGCGGATCAGGGTGCTGGTGAAGCGCATCCTGCGGAAATACGGCTACCCGCCGGACCTACAGGACGCCGCTGTGCAGAACGTGCTGCAACAGGCCGAGGCATTGTCTGCAGCATGGGCAGCGTAAAGCCAATCGGACAGTTGCACCATTCAGCCGGTTCAGCGGCGTCATAGTGATGGCCACCGCCTGGTTAGCAGTGCCGGCACCGTGGCCAGCATAGCTGGCTGGCCACAACCCAACGATGAGGTGCTGGGCTAAAAGCGCTATTCCGCCGCCGCCCGTTGCCCATGCTCCATGATGAAGCCAGGATAGCCCTTGGCCGCCACCTCGGCGCAGTGCTGCCGATACCTGGCCATACTGTTATCCGGCGTGGAAAAAGGACCCCGTTAGCGGGGTGATCGGCGTCCAAAAGGGACCCCTCTGACGGTGGGGTTCACGATGGCTTCTGGGATGACCGGAGGCCTGGGTTGGGATGCTGGTTGTGGAGACGGTTGCGAA
>CAITEF010000569.1 GCA_903891315.1 uncultured Rhodospirillales bacterium
CATGAAGTGAAGCTGATCGTGGATCTGATCTACGAAGGCGGCATCGCCAACATGAACTACTCGATCTCCAACACGGCCGAATACGGCGAATACGTCACCGGCCCGCGCATCATCACGCCGGAGACCAAGGCCGAGATGAAGCGCGTTCTGGAAGACATCCAGAGCGGCCGTTTCGCCCGCGACTGGATGCTGGAGAACAAGGTCAACCAAGCCAGCTTCCGGGCCACCCGCCGCATCAACGCCGCCCACCAGATCGAAAAGGTCGGCGAGACGCTGCGCGGCATGATGCCGTGGATTTCGAAGAACAAGCTGGTCGATCAGACCAAGAATTGATCTTCGGATTGTATGAATCGAAAGGGCCGGACACCGCGAGGTTCCGGCCTTTTTCTTGGAACGGATACCCCCATGCCCACACGAGATACCAACGGCGCCGAACTTTTCGACGGCGACAGCGTGCAGGTGATCAAGGACCTCAAGGTCAAAGGCACCTCCTCCACCCTCAAGCGCGGCACCCTGATCAAGAACATCCGCCTGACCGACGATGACGGCCTGATCGAGTGCAACGCCGAAAAAATCAAAGGCCTCGTGCTCAAGACCGAGTTTCTGAAAAAGGTCTAGCGCCGACGCCCCCCGCTCTTGCTAGCAACCGCTTAGCAACAATTAGCACCGACCATAGCGAGACTTGCGGCCCCCCGAGGGCATGTTCCGCTTCGACGCAGGGCAGCGTGCCCAGCGGTGAAACAGGAGCAAGCAATGACCATTCAACTCGGCCAGATCGCGCCAGATTTCGAGCAAGACACCACCAACGGCAGCATCCGCTTCCACGAATGGATCGCCAATAGCTGGTGCATCCTGTTCAGCCACCCGAAGGATTTCACCCCGGTCTGCACCACCGAACTGGCCGAGGCCGCGCGGATGAAGCCGGAATGGGACCGTCGCGGCGTCAAGGTGATCGGCCTCTCGGTCGACCCCGCCGAGAGTCACATGCGCTGGGAGCAGGATATCGCGGACACCCAGGGTCAGTCGTTGAATTTCCCCGTCATCGCCGACGCCGACCGTCGCGTCGCCACGCTCTACGGCATGGTGCATCCGCAGGCCGAGCCGATGCTGACGGTGCGCAGCGTGTTCGTCATCGACCCGGCCAAGAAGGTCCGGCTCATGCTGACCTATCCGCCATCCACCGGCCGCAACTTCAACGAAATCCTGCGCGTCGTGGACAGCCTGCAACTGACCGACCGTCACAAGGTCGCAACCCCGGCCAATTGGCGCCTTGGCGGGAAGGTGATCATCCTGCCCTCGCTGAGCGACGACGATGCGCGCGAGCGCTTCCCCCAGGGCTGGACCACGCTGAAGCCCTATCTGCGCGATGTTGATCAGCCGATGGCCTGATCGTCGCCGACATGGCCCCGGTCATCGACCGGGGCCTGTTCCGAGATGCAAGCAAGGAGAAACCACCATGCAAACCGCGCTGCCCGGCAACGATCGTTCGACCAAGCCGGTGGTCAAGCCGTTCTTCCACCAGGACAGCAACACAATCAGCTACGTGGTCAAAGATCCGGGCTCGGCAGCCTGTGCCGTGGTGGACAGTGTGCTCGACTTCGATCTCGCCTCCGGTCAGATCGATACGAGATCAGCCGACGTCATCATCACCTTCGTCCGCGAACACCAATTGTCGCTCGAATGGCAGATTGAGACGCATGTGCATGCGGATCACCTCTCTGCCGCGGCCTATATTCAACAACAATTGGGCGGCAGGATCGGCATCGGCTCCCAGGTGAAGGCGGTTCAAGAGACCTTCGGCAAGTTGTTTGACGAGGGTATGGAATTCCGTCGTGACGGCAGCCAGTTCGACGTGCTGTTCGAAGACGGCGACACCTACCAGATCGGCGGCATGACCGCGCAGGCATTGGCCACGCCCGGTCACACACCGGCTTGCATGACCCATGTCATCGGCGATGCGGCCTTCGTCGGTGACACGCTGTTCATGCCCGATAGCGGCACCGCCCGCGCCGATTTCC
>CAITEF010000570.1 GCA_903891315.1 uncultured Rhodospirillales bacterium
GTTGAGGGTGGCGAAGATCGCCGCGTTGTTCACCAGAACATCGATGCGACCGAATGTCTCCAGCGCCTTCGCGGCCATCGCGTCGACCGATTCTTTGGAGCCAATATCGACTTGGACTGCGAGCGCTCGCCCGTTGGCTTGGCGAATTTCTTGCTCAACTTCCCGTGCTTTCTCGGCGTTCAGATCGGCCACCACAGCCACGGCCCCAGCGGCGGCAAATTGCCGGGCGATTTCGCGCCCCAGCCCTTGGCCCGCACCAGTCACAATAACAACGCGATCATGCACACCAAAGTCCCGCGCATGCGCTGGTACTCCAGAATCGGACGGCGCACGTGTGGTGGTTTGACCGAACATTTGCACTCCCATGCGGTTTCATGATTTTAAAATTCAGCGACAATGATCGATTGCCCGGCCTGCGCTGAAACAACATTTGCAAGACAGCAGAGAGCCCGACTTCTCTTTGAAATCCTACAACGTGGTCCACCACGCGGACCACAGCGTGCCACATTTCATATAAGATTGTATTATACCGCGACCCCGGCGGGTCTTTGCTGATGCCCGCCCTCTGCTTACCGTCAGCCAGCGCCAAGAATGCGCCCGGCGTCATGAGCGGTAATGGAAAAGGAATGCGGCAATGCGAGCTGCTAGATCTGCAACAACAGATGCGGAAAACGTCGGCACAATGCGTGAGGGCGTTCTGTCCCAGAAGCATCTGCTGTGTGGCGAGGACGATTCTCCGCTGAACTATGATCTGAACATGGGCCGCGCCGGTTCGGGTGGCTGGCGCACGCCGCGCCATCGGCACAATTTCGATCAGATCCGCTACATCGCCAAAGGCCGACTGCCTTACAGCGAGACGCAGTTTCTGGAAGAAGGCTGGGTCGGCTACTTCCCCGAAAGCGTCTATTACGGCCCACAGGACCGCGCCGAAGGTCTTGAGACGGTGGTGCTGCAACTTGGCGGTGCGAGCGGCGGTGGCTATCTCAGCGTTGCGCGCCGTGAGGCGGCGAATGCCGCGTTGAACAAGATCGGTACGTTCAAAGCGGGCATGTTCATCTACCAAGACGAGAACGGCCAGACCCAAACCCGTGACGGCTCCGAGGCGTGCTTTGAGCATGCAACCGGGCAGAAACTCGAATTCGCGACACCGCGCTATTCGGATGTGATCGCGATGAATCCGGCGGCCTATGCCTGGGTTCCAGAAGAAGACGGTGTGTCGATCAAAACACTCGGCACCTTCACCGAGCGCGGCGCGCGCATCGGCTTTGTGCAGATCGAACCGGAAGGCATCTACAAGGCGGGTGGCAAGGAATCGATTGAGATTCTCTATCTCACCAAGGGTCAGGTGGTGATCGACAATATCGAATATGGCCCGGAATCCGCGTTTGAACTGCTGCCGGACGAAGACATCGTGCCGATGCGGGCGACGAAGGACACCGAATTCCTCAGCGTGGTGTTGCATAAGTTCTGACCCCAGCCCGCCACGGTCCAAGAAGCCGCTCGCATGGGCGGCTTTTTGGGCTAAGGTTCATGGCGGTGCATGGGTCGGAGGGCGAGAGTTTGGACCCGCGTAAGCTGCTGTATTTCGCAACAATTATCGAACACGGCAGCTTCAAGAAGGCCGCAAAGCAGCTCAATATTTCGCAACCCGCATTGTCCACATCGATGGATCGGTTTGAACAGAGCCTGGGCGAGCGGCTGCTCGACCGCAGCCATCTTGGCGTGTCACCGACCCATGCCGGTGAAATCCTCTACGCCCATGCCCGCCTGATCCGTGAGGAATTGACGCTCGCGGAAAACCGCGTGCTGAAGCATCACAGCCGGCCCGATCACGTCGTCGTCGTCGGCACCCTGCCAAGCCTGATCGCCAATATCTTCCCCAACGCCGTGTGCCAATGGCGCAATCAGCATCCGAATCCGACGCTTCGGGTGATTGAGAAGATCCAGCTTGAATTGTTGATCAGCCTGGTGCGCGGCGAAGTCGATTTCGTCATCGCGCAGACCGAATGGTACGGGTTTGTCGAAGGGCTGCGCCAACGCGTGCTGTTTCGGGACCGGCTTTACATCATCGGCAGGCCGGATCATCCGGCGTTTGCGGTGGAAAATGTCGCGCTCGCGGAATTGGCCAAATACCCTTGGGTGATCCAGATGATCGGACGCCAGCGGACTCTTCTGGAAAAGCTGCTTGAACAAGAGAACTTGGAAATGCCGGTCAGCCTGACCGAATGCGGCTCGGTGAGCTTCTTGAAGGCGGTGGTCGCCGGAAGTGACAGCTTGGCCATGCTCCCCGCATCTGCAGTTGAATGGGATGTCCATGTCGGGAAACTGCGCCCGTTCGACATTCATGGCCCGCTGCTCAAGCGCGATATCGCGGTGATCTATCGGGAAGAGACCCCGCTCAACCAGATTGCACGTGATCTGGTGGACGCCGTTGCCACAGCCGGGCTGAAACTCGCCTCGGCCAGCCTGGAGACAGAGCCGCCTGCTGATCTCTTGCATCCTCCGGGGTAGACCGACCATGCCTCGCGCAAGGACGAGGGAACAAGGTCACTTCGCCACCGGCAGATTGTCGAGAATGCCGCCGAGCTTCTCGGCCACCAACGCCACATCATGCTCGCGTCGCCAGGCATCCGCCTGATTTTGCAAATGGGCGCGACGCAAAGGGGCGTGCAGCCAGTCGCTGATCTGCCCGGCCAACCCGCCTGGATTGGCTTCGTTGAAGCGGGCGACCGCGTCGGAGAGATCGTCAAATATCGGCAAATCGGACACCAGCACCGGAACCCCGCTGGCGAGCGCCAGTCGGGCGGAGGCGGAAGAAGATTCCCCACTGCGAAGTGTCGGCAGCACCAAGAGATCGCAATCGCGCAGCAGCGCCACCGCCTCCTCCTCGGGCAAAAATTCGGTGTGCCAATCGATATGGTCCTCAAAGCGCAGCGAGCGCGCCAGGGCCTGACAGGCACGCAACTCTGCCGCTGAGGCGCTGCCCGGATACCGGGCCATCACCAGCCGCAGCCGCAGGCCCGGCCAAGTGGTGCGCAGCGAGGA
>CAITEF010000571.1 GCA_903891315.1 uncultured Rhodospirillales bacterium
TCCTGGGACTGGGCGCTGGATCGCATCGCGCGCCTGCTCAAGGACGAGCGGGACAAATATTTCGTCGCCACCGACAAGGGCGTGACAGTCAATCGCTGGACCAGCGTCGGCTTCCTCGGCGCCTCCGCCACCACCAACGAGAGCGCCTATCTGACCTACAAGACCGTCCGAAGTACCGGCGCCCTGGTCTTCGATAATCAGGCCCGTGTCTGACACGGACCTTCGGTAGCCAGTTTGGCTCCAGCTTTCGGACGCGGCGCGATGACCAACCACTGGGCGGACATCAAGTTCGCTGACGTGGTCATCGTGATGGGCGGCAATGCGGCCGAGGCGCATCCGTGCGGCTTCAAATGGGTGGTCGAGGCGAAGGCGCATAACAATGCGCGGCTGATCGTGGTCGATCCGCGCTTTACCCGCACCGCCTCGGTCGCGGATATCTACTGCCCGATCCGGCCTGGCACCGACATCGCGTTCCTCAACGCGGTGACGAAATATCTGCTGGACCACGACAAGCTGCAGCACGAATACGTGAAGGCGTACACGAACTGCGCCTATATCGTGAAGGAAGGCTACAGCTTCGACGAAGGCTTGTTCACCGGGTACGACGAGGCCAAGCGCGACTACGACAAATCGACCTGGGACTATGAGATCGGCCCCGACGGCTACGCGGTGACCGACCCGACGCTGCAGCATCCGCGCTGCGTGATGCAGCTGCTCAAGCAGCATGTGGCCCCCTATACGCCGGAGATGGTGGAGCGGATCTGCGGGTCGCCGAAGGACACGTTCCTGCAGATCTGCGAGATGATCGCCTCCACCTCGGTGCCCGATCGCACCATGTCCTCGCTGTACGCGCTGGGCTGGACGCATCATTCCAAGGGCTCGCAGAACATCCGCGCGATGACGATCGTGCAGATGCTGCTGGGCAATATCGGCATGCTGGGCGGCGGGCTGAATGCGCTGCGCGGGCATTCCAACATCCAGGGCCTGACCGATCTGGGGCTGATGAGCAATCTTCTGCCCGGCTACATGAATCTGCCGATGCAGGGCGAGCCGACGCTGGCCGCCTATATGAGCACCAAGCGCTTCCGGCCGCTGCAGCCTGACCAGATGAGCTACTGGCAGAATTACAGCAAATTCTTCGTCTCGTTCCAGAAATCGATGTGGGGCAACGCCGCCACCGCGGAGAATGACTGGGCCTATGACTGGCTGCCCAAGCTCGATGTCGCCAATTACGACATCATCCGCGCCTTCGAGATGGCGAGCGAAGGCACGCTGCACGGCTACATCATCCAGGGCTTCAACCCGCTGATGTCGTTCCCCAACCGGGCGAAGATGTCGGCGGCGATGAGCAAGCTCAAATTCATGGTGGTGATGGATCCGCTGCAGACCGAAACGGCACGGTTCTGGGAAAATCACGGCGACTTCAACGACGTTGATCCGACCAAGATCCAGACCGAGGTGTTCGAGCTGCCGACCACCTGCTTCGCCGAGGATGAGGGCTCGCTGGTGAATTCAGCGCGCTGGCTGCAATGGCATGAGGCGGCGGCGGACCCGCCGGCGGAGGCGCGCAGCGACATCAACATCATGGCCGGGCTGCATCTGCGGCTGGTGGATCTCTACAAAAAGGAAGGCGGGGCGTTCCCCGATCCGATCCTGAACGTGAACTGGCCCTACGCGCTGGCGGAAGCGCCGCGGGCGGACGAGATCGCGCGCGAGATCAACGGCTATGCGCTGACCGACATCAAGGATGGCGCGACCACGATTCCGGCCGGGCGGCAGCTGGATGGTTTCGGGCA
>CAITEF010000572.1 GCA_903891315.1 uncultured Rhodospirillales bacterium
CGGCCATTCGGCGGGCGGCTATAACGCGCTGATGCTCGGGCTCGATCCGCGATATCTGGCGGCCGTCGGCCTGCGCTCGCAGGATTTGGCGGGCGTGGTGGGCATCGCCGCCCCGGCCGATTTCCTGCCCTCAACCGACCCGGACGTGATCGACGCCTTCGGCCCGTCCCCCGACCCGGCTCTCGTTCAACCCATCGCCTTCGCCGCTGCCGACGCACCGCCCTTGCTGTTGCTGCACGGCGAAAAGGACAATCTCGTCTACCCCCGCAACGCCGTCTCGCTGGAGCGCCATATGCGGGCGGTCGGCGGACGGGTGGAGGTGCGACGATTTGCCGATCTTGGCCATATCGGCATCGTGACCGCCTTCGCGCCGTTGTTCGCTTGGCGCGCGCCGGTACTGGACTCGGTGGTGTCGTTTATTCGCAGCCCTTAGAGTACGGTCCGCCCGATCGGAATCGATCGGCCGGACGGGCGTTGCTCTAGAAACATATGATTTTAGAGCAGCTTAGCCTCGATCACATTGAACGTCTTCGGTACGCGGCGATCAGGGCGAGGGATTGCTGTCCAATGGTCGTGGTGTTCCTCCTGGTCGTGGGATGGGGAGCGCTCCGCTCACCCATCCTACAAATCCTTCCCGCTGGCCCGATATGGGAGAGGTGATTCGCACGTCCGCCCTACGAACCCGCCACGCCTCTCACTTCTTCTTCGGCACCACATTCGGCTCCAACGAGCCCTTCATCGCAACAGGTGCCACCGCGACCTCTTTGGTCTTCTTCGGCTTCTTGGCTTCTTTGTTGCTGCGCATCTGTCCCTTGGCCATGAAAATCCCCTGTCGGTCGCATCAGCTTCAAGATCGAGCAATGTGCAAGATACCACGCTTTGGCCTCACGCCCAAAACCGCTATATCCCCACCATCCGAGGGGGAGCTCGCTTTGGCTGGTGATCTGGTTCTGGTGACAGGGGCGACAGGGTTCGTCGGCTCCGCCGTGGCGCGCGCAGCCCTTGCACGGGGCATGCGGGTGCGCGTGCTGCTGCGCAAAACCTCCGACCGCAGCAATCTCGCGGGCCTGCAAATCGAGGAAGCCATCGGCGATCTCACCGATCCGGCCTCGCTCGCCCGCGCTGTCGATGGCTGCGACGCGCTCATGCATGTCGCCGCCGATTACCGCATCTGGGTGCCGGACCCCGACACCATGCTGCGCGCCAATGTCGATGGCACCGTGGCGCTCCTCACCGCAGCCCAAAACGCGGGCGTGACGCGGATGGTCTATTGTAGCTCGGTCGCTGCCCTCGGCCTCACGCCGGACGGCTCCCCCGCCGATGAGACCACGCCGGTCTCGGAGGAGAGGGTCGTCGGCATCTATAAGAAATCGAAATACCGCGCCGAGCAGGCCGTCCTTGCCCTCGTGCGCGAACGCGGGCTGCACGCCACCATCGTCAACCCCGCCGCCCCCATCGGCCCGCGCGACATCAAACCCACGCCCACCGGCAAGATGATCGCCGACGCTGCCTCCGGCAAAATGCCCGCCTATGTCGAGACCGGGCTGTGCGTGGTGCATGTGGATGACGTGGCGGAGGGCCATTTTCTCGCCCTCGAACGCGGCGTGCCGGGCGAGCGCTATATTCTCGGTGGCGAGAACCTGATGCTGCGCGACCTGCTCAAGCTGGTTGACGACGTCACCGGTCGCCCACAGGGCCGCGTGCCGTTGCCGCGTCAGGCGCTCTACCCGCTGGCGCTGGCCTGCGAGGGCCTCGCGCGGTTCGGGGTCGAGCCGCTGGTCACGCGCGATCACCTCAAAATGGCGGCGAAGATGATGTTCTTCAGCCACGCAAAAGCCGCGCGCGATCTTGGCTTCTCGCCCCGCCCGGCGCGCGAGGCGGTGGCCGACGCGGTGGCGTGGTTCCGCGCCCACGGCAAGGCCTGAGCGATGTTCGGCTTTCTCGCCCTCGCAATCTGGCTCTGTCTCGTCTTCGCCCATGGCCGCTTCTGGCAATCCGGCCCGATCCTGCTGCCCGCCCGCCCAATCGCGAGCCCATCCGTCGCCATCGTGGTGCCCGCGCGTGACGAGGCAGCGAGCATCGCGCCGGTCATCGCCTCGCTGCTGGCACAGGATTATCCCGGCCCGTTCCGCGTCATCCTGGTCGATGACAATTCCACCGAC
>CAITEF010000573.1 GCA_903891315.1 uncultured Rhodospirillales bacterium
CCCGCCCAACTCTCCGGCGGCATGCGACAGCGCGTCTGCATCGCCCGCACGCTGGTGATGCAACCCCGACTAATCCTGCTCGATGAGCCTTTCGGCGCGCTCGACCAGCAAACCCGCCTTCTGATGGGCGATGAACTCCTGCGTCTGTGGCGGGAGACCGGTGCCACCGTGATGCTGATCACCCACGCGCTCGACGAGGCGGCGATGCTGTCAGACCGAGTGGGCGTGATGTCCTCGCGGCCCGGCTGTTTCATCGATATGGTCACCACCGGCTGGCCGAGAGATCGTGACAGCCGCGTTGTCTCCGAGACCCATTTCGGCGAAATCACCGCCCGCCTTTGGGGCTCGCTGCGCACCGAATCGATGAAGGCCATCGGGCGGGTTGCATGAACAAAGTGGGCCTCACGCGCCTTGGCCTGATCACTGCCTTCATCGTCCTTCTCGAAGCCCTCTGCCGAACCGGACTCGTCAAGCCGCTCACCTTGGTCGCACCCAGCCGGATGGTCAGCGAACTCTGGGAGCTGATCCAGGCGGGCGAGGTCGGGGAAGACGCCGCCCACACCACAATCGAGGTGGGCGGCGCGTTCATTCTTGCGGTATTCGCGGGCGTGTTGCTGGGGGCAATCATCCACGCCACGCCGCGCCTGCGCCGGGCCACCGCCCCCGTATTGGCGAGTTGGTACGCGGTGCCGAGTTTCGTATTCTACCCCTTGTTGATCGCCCTCCTCGGCTTGTCCGAAGCCCCGCTGATTGCCATCGGCACGCTCTCCGCCGCTCCCGCCATGGTGATCGCCACCATCTCGGGGCTGGACCGGGTGCCGCGCGTGCTGCGGAAGACGGCGCGGATGCACCGCATGGGGTTCTGGGACACGTTGCGCTTCATCACCTTGCCCAGCGCCCTGCCCAGCCTGTTCGCGGGCGTCAAACTCGCATTCGCCTATGCCTTCATCGGGGTGATCGCGGGCGAGTTCATCCTCTCCGGCGGTGGTCTCGGCTACTCGATTGCCTATGCCTATGAGAGTTTCGAGACCCCGAAAATGTATGCGCTCATGCTGCTCGTCCTCGGTGTGGGTGTGGCGGTGAATGCCACGTTGCATATCTGGGAGGGCCGATTGCTGCGGCGCAGGCAGCGATGACGCGCTGGATTGATTCTGCGGCGATCCTGATCGGTGTTTTTGCCCTTTGGTATCTTGCCTGGTGGGGAGCAGGGGATTCGGCCATCACGCCCCCTGGCCATACATTGCGTTTCGTTGTCTATCTGTTCGGCACCGACGATTTCTGGGGCCATGCTTGGGCGACAGTCCGCGCCTTCCTTTACGCGTTGGCGATCTCGGCGGTGATCGGCATCGCGCTTGGCCTCGCCCTCGGCCTGCACCGGTTTTCAGGCGAGGTGATGGAGCCAGTGTTGGCCTCGTTCTACACCATCCCGAAAGTCACCCTTTACCCCTTGATGCTCCTGGTCTTCGGCCTCGGCATTTCGGCGAAAGTGGCGTTCGGGGTGATCCACGGCATGATCCCGGTCACACTTTTTACCCTCGCTGCCGTGAAGAACATCCCCGGAGTTCTGATCCGAACTGGCCACGCGATGCGGCTGACACCAATGGCCACCGCCCGCCACGTTCTGATGCCCGCCGTGATGCCCGAAATCATCTCGGGCCTTCGGATCGGCTTCGCGCTGACGTTCCTCGGCGTGCTGATCGGCGAGATGTTCGCCTCCCAGCGCGGTCTGGGCTTTCTGATCATCAACGGGATCAACCAGCACGATGTGAGGCGGACCACAGCCGTCATCGTCATCGTCGTCACCGCCGCCGTGATTGCCAATTCGGCGCTGTTGGCGCTGGATCGGCATGCGCGGCACGAAGCGACGTAGGGTGCGATTCCGCTAGCGGGTGGCGCCCGGCCCAGCGCCCGCCGTCAAACGCGAGAGGGCGGGTTGGGCCTGCAACACCAGCAACAGCACCGCGAACATCACCGCATAGCCGATAATCGCGTGCGGGCTGCCGCTTGGTATTCCGTAGACCAACAGTGCATCATTGCCGCCCGGAATCAGTGTCGCACCCGCCACCATCAATCCACCGCCCAAAGCCTCGCGCAGCATGGTTCCGATATCCGGGCGGATGAAATGGAAATGGCCCTTCACAACCGCCGTCACCGCGGCCCCCACCAGCACCGCTGCAATACAGGCAACGGCCGCATATTGCAGTGGCATCCCGATCTCGATTTCCTGGATCAAGGTCAGCCACGTCCAATTGCCCTGCCAATTGGTCACCACCGCCCCCGCCACGCCAATGATCGCATAGGAGACGAGGCGTCTTGCCCGCAGCTCGCGGCGCGACAGAATCATCAACACCGCCGTGAACGCGAGGACAATCTCAAGCCAAGTCGCTCCCGTCATTGCCTGCAGATCGGGTGTCTGGCTCGCAATCACCGTGCGCGGAATCACGAACCCGACCAAAAGTGCTCCGGCCAAGGTCGCCAGCGATCCAATATCACCGCGCGCCAGTCGCCCAACGGTCCCGACCGCACAGGCCCCGTTCACCAAGGCTCCAACCGCGAACAGGATCGCACCGGCAATGGTGACGAGCGTGGGATAGGACCACGGCGCTGGCTCGCGCAAAAAACCCATTATGCTGTTGAGGTAAAAGACGACCGAGGCACAAGCCCCGGCGAAGAGGATGCTCACCGCCATCGCGGGCTTGCCCGAATTGATATTCACGGCCGCCCGCACCACACACACATTGCCCGTATCAATCGCGCCACCGACGATCAGGCACAGCAGAATCGTAAGAATAAGAGGGGTCGTCACCGGGTCCGTTCCTAAAGCGGCGGGACATTCTCACACAATGGCTTGTGTGAACAATGCGTGGGTTTCGCAAACGAAACTCCGCCACCCCAACCCGTCATCGCGAGCGCAACGTCGCGATCCATCGATGGCATAGAGCGAGATCTTCGCCATCAATGGATTGCCACGGCCCCGCGGGGCCTGCAATGACGGGACCCAAATCACTCCGCCGCAGCGCGATGCTCCAACACCCGCAACACGTCCTCGGGATCGGTCCGCTCGCGGTAATCGGTGCGG
>CAITEF010000574.1 GCA_903891315.1 uncultured Rhodospirillales bacterium
AGGCGATCCGCGATCTCAAGACCACGCGGGCGAAGTATGCCGACCAGCTCATCGCCGAGGGCGTGCTCGACCAAGCTGGCGCACAGGCGATCTGGGACGAGTTCAACACCACCCTCGAAGCCGCCTACGAAGCCGCCAAGCAATACAAGCCCAACAAGGCGGATTGGCTGGAAGGCCACTGGACCGGCCTCTCCTTGCCCGACAAAGCGGCGGAATGGAGCAACGACCCGACCGCGGTCGACATCGACGTCCTGCGCAAGATCGGCGGGGCGATCAGCTCGGTGCCGGCGGACTTCAATGTCAACCCGAAGATCGCCCGTCAGCTCGAAGCCAAGCGCGTCGCGATGGACACCGGCGAGGGCATCGATTGGGCGACGGGTGAAGCGCTGGCCTATGGCTCGCTGCTGCTCGAAGGCCACCGCGTGCGTCTGTCCGGTGAGGATTGCCAGCGCGGCACCTTCTCGCAGCGCCATGCGGTGTTGATCGATCAGGTCAACCAAAGCGAATACACCCCGCTCAACAACATCGCCCCGGACCAGAAGAAGATCGAAATCTTCAACTCCCTGCTCTCCGAGGCCGGCGTGCTCGGCTTCGAATACGGCTACTCGCTGGCCGATCCGAAGACGCTGGTGCTGTGGGAAGCCCAGTTTGGCGACTTCGCCAACGGCGCGCAGGTGATCATCGACCAGTTCATCGCCTCGGGCGAGACCAAGTGGCTGCGCATGTCGGGTCTCGTGCTGTTGCTGCCGCACGGCCATGAAGGTCAGGGCCCCGAGCACTCCTCGGCCCGCTTGGAGCGTTATCTGCAGCTTTGCGCCGAGCGGAACATGCAGGTCGGCAATTTCACCACGCCGGCCAACTACTTCCACGCGCTGCGCCGCCAGCTGAAGCGCAACTTCCGCAAGCCGCTGGTGCTGATGACGCCCAAGAGCCTGCTGCGCCACAAGCTGGCGGTCAGCCCGCTGTCGGATTTCACCAATGGCTCGTCGTTCAGAACGGTGATCGGCGAGATCGACACAATCAAGATGGGCACCGAGGTCCGGCGCGTCGTGCTCTGCACCGGCAAGGTCTACTACGATCTGCTCGAAGAGCGTCGCAAGCGTGGCACCGACAACATCGCCATCGTGCGTATTGAGCAGCTCTACCCGTTCCCGGTGATCTCGCTGCCGCAGGAATTGGCGAAATACCCCTCGGCTGAGGTGGTGTGGTGCCAGGAAGAGCCGGAGAACATGGGCGCTTGGAACTTCGTGGACCGCAAGATCGAGGCTGTGCTGAGCGAGCTCGGCTCCAATCGCCGCCCGCGCTATGTCGGCCGCCACGCGGCCGCCAGCCCCGCGACCGGTCTGGCCAAGGTGCATGCCGCCGAGCAGGCCGCCTTGGTGAACGAAGCCCTGAGCTTCTGAGCCGATAGACATCTCAACCGGCGGGGTGGCCCGCCGGATTCGCAATCCGAAGACTGGACTGGAAACGTCATGGCGACCGAAATCAAGGTGCCCACCCTGGGCGAGAGCGTGACCACCGCGACCGTCGCGCGCTGGATGAAGAAGGTGGGCGAGGCGGTGGCTGCCGATGAGGCGCTGGTGGAACTCGAAACCGACAAAGTCACCGTCGAGGTCAACGCCGCCGCCGCTGGCGTGCTGGCCGAGATCGTCGCCGCCGAGGGCGCTGAAGTGGAAGTCGGCGCGCTGCTCGGCACCATCACCGCCGGTGCGGTGGCCGCTGCCGCCGCCCCCGTGCGCAGTCCGCCCGCGAGTGTCACCACCACGGCCCCGGGCATCAACCCGCCGCCGATGGCACCCGGCCCGGTTGCTCGCCCCGCCGCCCCGAAGGCCGATGTCGCCCCTCTGCCGGCCGCCGCGAAGATGATCGCCGATCAGGGCGTCTCCGCCGCCAGCATCGGCGCTGGCACCGGCAAGGACGGCCGCATCACCAAGGGTGACGTGATTGACTTCCTGGCACGCCCCGCCACGGCTCCGGCCGCCGCCGCCGCCCCGAAGGCCCCGCGCGCGCTGGAAGAAGGCGAAGAGCGCGTCAAGATGACCCGCCTGCGCAAGACCATCGCCTCGCGCCTGAAGGACGCCCAGAACAATGCGGCGATGCTGACCACCTTCAACGAGGTGGACATGTCGGCGGCGATGGCGCTGCGCTCGGAATACAAGGACGCCTTCGAGAAGAAGCACAACGGCGTGCGCCTCGGCTTCATGTCCTTCTTCGTGCGCGCCTGCGTGGCCGCCCTGAAGGAACTCCCGGCGGTGAACGCCGAGATCGACGGTGACGACATCGTCTATCGCAGCCATGTCCACATGGGCATCGCGGTCGGCGGGGCGAACGGCCTCGTGGTGCCGGTGGTGCGTCATGCCGACAGCCTGAGCTTCGCTGGCATCGAGAAGGCTATCGGCGATTTCGGCCGCCGTGCGCGTGACGGTCAGCTGAAGATCGAGGAACTCTCCGGCGGCACCTTCACCATCACCAATGGTGGCGTCTATGGCTCGCTGATGAGCACCCCAATCCTGAACGCGCCGCAATCGGCCATCCTGGGCATGCACAAAATCCAGGACCGCCCGATCGCGGTTGGCGGCAAGGTCGAAATCCGCCCGATGATGTATCTGGCGCTGTCCTATGACCACCGCATCATCGACGGCAAGGAAGCGGTGACCTTCCTGGTCCGCGTGAAGGAAAACATCGAGGACCCGCGGCGTCTGCTGCTCGACCTCTAAGGAGAAGCCCTCATGGCTGACCAATTCGATCTCATCGTCATCGGCTCCGGCCCTGGCGGATATGTCTGCGCGATCCGTGCCGCTCAGCTTGGCATGAAAGTCGCCTGCGTCGAGAAGCGCGCCACCCTCGGCGGCACTTGCCTCAACGTGGGCTGCATTCCGTCCAAGGCGCTGCTGCAATCCTCGGAAAGCTTCGACGATGCGGCCCATCACATGGCCGATCACGGCATCCTGATCGGCGAGGTCAAACTCGACCTCGCCCGCATGCAGGCGCGCAAGGCCGACGTGGTGGGGGCCAACACCAAGGGCGTCGAGTTCCTGTTCAAGACGAACCAGGTGACCTGGCTCAAGGGCACCGGTGTCATCACCGCCCCCGGTAAGGTCTCGGTGGACGGCACCGAAAACGAGGCGAAGAACATCGTCATCGCCACCGGCTCCGAGTCGATGCCGCTGCCGGGCGTCGATGTCGATGAGAAAACCATCGTCACCTCCACCGGCGCGCTCGAATTGGACAAGGTCCCCGAGCATCTCGTCGTCATCGGCGGCGGCGTGATCGGCCTCGAATTGGGTTCGGTCTGGGGCCGTCTGGGCTCTAAGATCACCGTGATCGAATTCCTTGATCGCATCATCCCGGGCAATGACGGCGAAATCGCCAAGAATTTCCAGCGCGTTCTGGAAAAGCAGGGCTTCACCTTCAAGCTCGGCCACAAAGTCACCGGGGCCACCAAGACCGATGCCGGTATTTCGCTCACCGTCGAGCCCGCCAAGGGCGGCGATGTTGAGACGATCACGGCGGACGTTGTCCTGCTCGCCATCGGCCGCCGCGCCTACACCGAAGGCCTCGGCCTTGCCGCCATCGGCGTCGAGACCGACCCGCGTGGCCGCGTTGTAACCAACGGCCATTTCGCCACCAACGTTGCTGGCATCTACGCCATCGGCGACGTGATCGCGGGCCCGATGTTGGCGCACAAGGCGGAAGACGAGGGCGTGGCCCTTGCCGAAATCCTCGCCGGTCAGCACGGCCACGTGAATTACGGCGTGATCCCAGGCGTGATCTACACTTGGCCGGAAGTCGCCTCGGTGGGCAAAACCGAGGAAGAGCTCAAGGCCGAGGGCGTCGAATACGCCGTCGGCAAGTTCCCCTTCACCGCCAATGGCCGCGCCCGCGCGATGGGCATGACCGACGGCTTCGTGAAGATCCTCGCCGACAAGCGCACCGACCGCCTGCTCGGCTGCCACATCCTGGGGCCGGACGCTGGCACGCTGATCGCCGAAGTGGCAACCGCGATGGAATTCGGTGCCTCGTCGGAAGACGTGGCCCGGATTTGCCACGCGCATCCGACGCTCTCCGAAGTGGTCAAGGAAGCCGCCCTCGCCGTGGATGGTCGCGCGCTGCATATCTAACCGCGCAGCCGATCACCTTTCTCTCGCCGTCATTGCAAGGCGGCAAAATCGCCGTGGCAATCCAGGATTCCCAAGCCGGGATCTGCGATTCCTGGATTGCCACGCCACGCTCGCCATCACGATAACGACCCGGAACGTTTAGGTGGCCTTTTCACGCCAGCGCCCGAAGCCGTTTTAATTCCTCGCGGGCGCGCTCCAACCGTTTCTCCCGCCGCGCCCAAGAGATCACCCCGCGCGGCAGCTTGATTCGGAAAGGCTCCGGCTTCGGTCGCGGCTTGCGCGGCATGCGGGGTTTGGGCGGGCGCGGTGGCGTCGGCACCCACGAAATTTCATCCACGCCCAGCGCCCGCAGCAAAGGCCGCAGCACATTGCGCGCTTGCGGGTAGCTCTCCAGCATCGCGACCATCTCGGGCTCGGTCGTCAGCAGATGCACCAACTGGCTGCGATATCCCATCGCCCGGTAGCCACCCGGCCCCACGATCCACCCAAATGTCCGCGGTAGGGCGGGTCCACGACCCGCCGTGGCACCGCTGCGCCGGGGAGCATTTTCCCGACGCGTCCCCATGCGGAGTTTGCCCGCCCGAAACCGCACCAGCATCCGCTCAAACCGCGCAAACATCCGGCCAGTCCGATTGTAGAGCAGAATGGCGAGCTGCCTCTCCAACCCCCAAGTCCCCATCAACGACCGCAGCCCAGCCAAAATCACCCGCAAACGAGCGGTGATGTCAGGCGCAGATTGTAAAGAGTTGACGTCCATCGGACAGCATAGACGATAACTCACGCATGGTCGTCAATGTAAATCCTCGTCAAAAATCCGTCATCGCGATTTCGTAGCCCGCATAGGCGCAGCCATGTGTGCCCGTTGCGCGAACGGCGGATGACGGCTCCGCCTCTTCCGCCCTACGAATGTCCGATTGTCGGATGTAGGGTGCTCACATGACCACCCTCCCCCCCGCCCTCACCCCCCTCGCTTTGACGATGGGCGACCCCGCCGGAATCGGCCCGGAAATCACCCTCGCCGCGTGGCATGCCCGCAAGGCTGCGCATCCCTTCGTTGTGCTCGGCGACCCTACCCTCTACCCGGGCAGCCTCATCGTCGCCTCCGCCGCCGAGGCCGCGAGCGTGTTCCCGCATGCACTCCCGGTGCTGCCGATCCCGCTCGCCAGCCCCGCCATTCCCGGCCGCCCCAACTCCGACAACGCCGCCGCGATCATCGCCTCCATCGAACGCGCCGTCCGCCTCACCGAGGCCGGCGAGACCGCCGCCGTGGTCACCAACCCGATCGCCAAATCCGTCCTCTACGCCGCCGGTTTCCCGCATCCCGGCCACACCGAATTCCTCGCCGAACTGACCGGTGCCAAGCTTCCGGTGATGATGCTCGCCTCGCCCATGCTGCGCGTGGTGCCGATCACCATCCATGTCTCGCTCGCCGACGCGATCCGCACCCTCACCACCGACTGCATCATCGAAACCGCGCGCATCACCGCCGCCGCCCTGCGCCGTGATTTCGGCATCGCCAATCCGCGCCTCGCCTTCGCCGGGCTCAACCCGCATGCGGGCGAGGACGGTGCGATGGGCGATGAAGAAGCCCGCATCATCCGCCCCGCGATGCAGACCCTCGCCGAGGAGGGGATCACCGTCCTTGGCCCCTACCCGCCCGACACCATGTTCACCCCACGGGCGCGGAAGGGCTACGACGTGGCGATGGGCATGTATCACGATCAGGTGCTGATCCCGATCAAGACGCTGGACATGGATGGCGGGGTGAACGTCACCCTCGGCCTGCCGATCATCCGCACCTCGCCCGATCACGGCACCGCGTTTGACATCGCGGGCAAAGGTCTTGCCGACCCGTCGAGCCTGCTCGCGGCCCTCGATCTCGCCGCCGAACTCGCGTCACACAAAGGGAACTGACCATGCTGCGTCTGGGTGTGAACATCGACCACGTCGCCACCATCCGCAACGCCCGTGGCGGCCTGCATCCCGATCCGCTGCGCGCTGCCTTGATGGCCATCGAAGCGGGTGCCGACGGCATCACCGCCCATCTGCGCGAAGACCGCCGCCACATCCGCGACGCCGATATGGCCGCCATCAAGGCGGGGATATCCAAGCCGCTCAATTTCGAAATGGCCGCGACCGAGGAGATGCAGCGCATCGCATTGGCCACCAAACCCAATGCCTGCTGCTTGGTGCCGGAGAAGCGCACCGAGGTGACCACCGAAGGCGGTCTCGACGTGGCCGGTCAGGACAACTCGCTGCGCCCGTTCATCCGCACCCTGAAAGACGCCGGAATCCGCGTCTCCCTCTTCGTTGACCCCGATCCGCGCCAGTTGCGGGCCTCGGCCTCAGTGGGGGCGGATATCGTCGAACTCCACACTGGCGCCTATGCCGAAGGCCATCCGGGCGAGTTGGAGCGGCTGATTGAAGGCGCATTCCACGCCGACGAAATGGGCCTCGAAGTCCATGCCGGCCACGGCCTGACCTACGCCAACGTCTCCGCCGTGGCAGCGATTCCACAGGTGGTCGAACTCAATATCGGCCATTTCATCATCGGCGAGGCGGTGTTCACCGGGCTCGATGCCGTGGTGCGGGAATTCCGCCGACTGATGAACGCGGCGCGAGGCGCGTAGGGCGGAAGCGCGCAGCGCCGCCGCCCTACCTCGGCTCAAAACCAGCTCGGCCCCTTGAGCCCTTTCGACGCCAGAAACGCCAGATTGAACAGCTTGGACGCATACCGCGCCCCGCCATCGCACAGGATCGTCACCACGGTGTGCCCCGGCCCCAAATCCCGCGCCACCCGCACGGCGGCCGCGACATTGATCCCCGATGAGGTGCCCACCGAAAGCCCCTCATGGATCAGCAGGTCGTAGATATATTCCAGCGCCTCGGAATCCGGGATGCGCACCGAATCATCAATCGCCGCCCCCTCCAGATTGCCCGGCACCCGCCCCTGCCCGATCCCCTCGGTGATCGACGAGCCGGTCACGGTCAGATCATTGCTCTTCACCCAGCCATAAAGCGCGCTGCCCTCCGGGTCGGCGAGCACGATGCGCACATCGGGGTTCTGCGCCTTCAACGCCATCGACACACCCGCCAGCGTGCCACCCGAGCCACAGGCGCAGGTGAACGCGTCCACCTTCCCTTCGGTCTGCGCCCAGATTTCCGGCCCGGTTGTCAGACGATGACCCTCGCGGTTGGCGAGGTTGTCGAACTGATTGGCCCACACCGCGCCCAGTTCCTCGGCCAGACGGCGCGAGGCGTGGACGTAGTTGCCGGGGTCGCGATAGGGCTTGGCCGGCACCAGACGCAGATCGGCGCCGATCATGCGCAGGAAGTCGATCTTCTCCTGGCTCTGGGTCTCCGGCATGACGATGACCGATTTATAGCCGCGCGCATTGCCGACCAGCGTGATGCCGATGCCGGTATTGCCCGCTGTGCCCTCGACAATGGTGCCGCCGGGCTTGAGCGCGCCGCGTTCCTCGGCGTCCTTGATGATGTAGAGCCCGGCGCGATCCTTCACCGATCCGCCCGGATTCATGAACTCCGCCTTGCCCAGAATGGTGCAGCCGGTTTCTTCCGACGCGCGACGCAGCTTGATCAGCGGCGTGTTGCCGATGGCGGCGGCAAGATCGGCCGAAAACGAGGTGGCGTGATAGGGAACGGTCATGGCGAGGCCCATGGCTAGGGAATGTTGTTCTGCAAATGGCACGCGCGCCGGGTGGATTCCAGAGGAACAGAGCGATGGCAGATAGGTATTTGTCGAATGCACGAAAAAATTAGGTGTATATATCGTGCGAAGCGGCGATCATGCCGCAGTAATGGCTAATTCCCCAGCACCAACGGCAACAACACCTGTTGCGCGACGTATGTGGAAGCCGGTGGCGTGAGATGGCCATAGTCCCAAGAGACCAGACCGGCGGTGAGATCGTCGCCGACATAGGTCAAGCAACCGTTGTCGTTGCACAGCGCGGAGACGATGTCGGCGTAAGCGATGCGGTCGGTTGTCGCG
>CAITEF010000575.1 GCA_903891315.1 uncultured Rhodospirillales bacterium
CACCAATGTCGCCGACCAGGTGTTGGAAGACCTTGGGCTTGGCCGGGCGCATCATCGGGCGCTGCATTTCATCGGACGGAACCCGGGGATCACCGTGTCGGGCCTGCTGGCGATCCTGCGGATCACCAAGCAATCACTGGCCCGCGTGCTCGGCTTGCTGGTCGATCAGGGTTATGTGTCCCAAGCACCCGGCCGCGCCGACCGCAGGCAGCGTCTGCTCACGCTGACCGAGCGTGGTCAGGCACTGGAGCGGCGGTTGTTCGAGCAGCAGCGCGACCGCCTCGCCACCGCCTATCGCGAGGCGGGTCCCGGCTCGGTGGAAGGTTTTCGGCGGGTGATGCGCGGGATCATGGACGAGCAGGCGCGCGCCTATATCGACGGGGCGGACAAGGCCTCACGGGGGCGCAAGCCATGAGCGATGAATCCCTCATTTTGGTGGTCGATGACGATCAACGCCTGCGCAGCCTGTTGCAGCGTTTCCTTGCCGACAATGGATTCCGCGTCACCACCGCCGAGAACGCCGCCGAGGCGCGTGACCGGTTGCGGTTCTTGCAGCCGGAACTGATCGTGCTCGACGTGATGATGCCCGGTGAATCCGGCCTCTCGCTCACCCAATCGCTGAAATCCGAGCAGCCGCAGATCCCAATCATCCTGCTCACCGCCGCCGGTGACCCGGAGGATCGGATTGCAGGTTTCGAGGCGGGGGCGGATGATTACCTGCCCAAGCCGTTCGACCCACGCGAATTGGTGCTGCGCATCCGCGCGATGCTGCGCCGGGCAGCCGCCATCGCCCCGCCGGTTGAGGTGCATACCGGCCCGGTGCAACTCGGCCGCCTGATCTTCGACCCTGCGCGCGGCGAATTGCGTGGGGCCTCCGGCCCGGTTCGGCTGACCGGTGGTGAGGCGGCCCTGCTCACCGCCATGGCCGCCCGCGCGCATGAGGTGCTGTCGCGCGAGGATATCGCTGCCGCGCTCGGCACCGATGAGTCGAGCGAGCGGGCGATTGACGTGCAGATGACGCGTCTGCGCCGCAAGATCGAGACCGATCCGCGCGATCCGCGCTATCTGCACACGGTGCGCGGCCGTGGCTATGTTCTCAAGCCGAGCCCGCTCTGATGCGGATTCCCACCCCGCTTTGGCTGCGCGGTCTGAAGCGCTATATGCCGCAATCGCTGCTGGGGCGCTCGTTGCTGATCATGCTGGTGCCGCTGGTGGTGGTGCAATTGGTGGCGCTGCAGATGTTCTATGGCAGCCATCAGGTGATCGTCTCCCGCCGCCTCGCCGCTTCCATCGCGGGTGAGATCGCGCTGACCGCGGAATTGTGGCAGCGCTACCCGTCTGCGGAAGATCGCGCCTGGGCGTTGAACTCGGCGATGGAGCATCAGCAGTTGGTAACGCGGTTCCTGCCCAATGCCCAGCTCACCCGGTCCGGTGAGGATCGCAGCTGGACAATCTCCGGCTCGTTGTCGGCGGCGATGCTGGAGCGCGTGCAGCGCCCCTTCGCGGTGGATTGGAACAGCGATCCGGACTCTGTGGTGATCGGTGTGCAGATGCCGGGCGGCGTGCTGGAAACCAAGGCACCGCGCAAGCGGCTCTATGTCAGCACGATCTATCTGTTTGTGCTCTGGCTGGTTGGCTCTGCGGCATTGCTGTTCTCGGTGGCCGCCTTGTTCATGCGCAACCAGGTCCGCGCACTGCGCCGCCTTGCCGCTGCCGCCGAGGCGTTCGGAATGGGTCGCGATCATGGGCCGATCAAGCCGGAGGGGGCGATTGAAATCCGGCAGGCGGCGAACGCGTTCAACCGGATGCAAAGCCGGGTGCGTCGCTTCCTTGACCAGCGCACCGCGATGCTGGCCGGCGTGTCGCATGATCTGCGCACGCCGCTGACACGGTTGCGCCTCGCACTCGCTTTGCTCGGCAGCCGCCCGGATCTGGCGGAGGATGCCGCCGAGATGGAGGACGATATCGCCGAGATGGACCGGATGATCGAGGGCTATCTCGCCTTCGCGCGCGGCGAGGGAACGGAGTTGGCGCGCGAGGTGGATGTCTCGGTGATCCTGGAAGACATCGCCAGCAACGCAAGACGTGCCGGAGCGGATGTGGCGTTGGAGCCGCCGCGTGAGACGGTGGTGCTGCTCCGCCCGGACGCGATCCGCCGCGCGATCACCAATCTGGTCGACAACGCCTCACGTCATGCACGGCACGTGTTTCTTACCCTGCGCCGTCCTGACCCGCGCGGGCTGGAGATTATGGTGGACGATGACGGGCCTGGCATTCCGGCAGGCGAGCGTGAGCGGGTTTTTCGCCCGTTCGCTTCGGGAGCCAAAGGCGGCACTGGGTTGGGACTGACGATAGCGCGCGACATCGTCCACGCGCATGGCGGCGAGATCACGTTGGAGGACAGCCCGAAAGGTGGGTTGCGGGCGCGGATTGTGCTGCCGGTTTGATCGATTTTGCTCAAACGCGACCACTTGCTGTGGCGTAACGTGTTCGTTGGCCCTCAGCCTTTCGCAAGCTGCGCCTCCAACTCCTTCACCCGTGCCTGGAGCCCACGGATCACTTCCAACGCCGCATCCGCCGGAACCTTGCGAGGGATGAATTTCGAGCAATTGGTGTCCCAGACCGAGACGGTGAAGACAATCACCTGCTCCGGCACCGCTTGATAACCCTGCGGCATCAGCCGCGCCATCAATTCGGGATCATCTTGCACCACGCGTGCGGTGCCCCAGATTTTCACCCGGTCCAGGCCCTCGTAATCCATCAGGAACAACATCGCCTTGTTGTTCTCAGCCAGATTGCCCAGCGAGATATATTGCTTGTTCCCCCGGTAATCCGCCCAGGCGATGGTGTGCGCATCGAGCACGCGCAGAAACCCCGGCGGGCCGCCGCGATGCTGGACATAGGGCTGTCCCTCCGCATTGGCAGTGGCGAAATACAGGCTGTCGCGCTCGGCCAGCCAGCCGGACAGGCCGCTGTCGATCTCGGAGCGAAACCCGGCCTGCTCCTTGCGGGCATAGGCATTGCGCGAGCCGCGCGCGGTTTGGAACTGCTTCACCGACGGGGTGAAGAACACATCCGATGCAAATGATTCCGACATCTTGCCAGACTCCTTGGTGGCGAATTGCAGGCAATCTAACTCATTGCATCAGGACAGAGAATTGCGCGATATCCAGTTCACTATTCCAATACGAGCAATAACATGGACCGCATCGACACGATCACCGTCTTCGTCGCCGTCGCTGAACACGAGAGTTTCGCCGCCGCCGCCCGCAAGTTGAGCCGTACGCCCGCCTCGGTCACCCGCGCGGTGGCCGAGTTGGAGGAGCATCTCAGCACGCGACTGCTCAACCGCACCACACGCTCGGTGGCGCTGACTGAGGCGGGCCAGCGTTATCTCGATCTGGCCCGCCGCCTGCTCGCCGCCAACGCGGAGTTCGAGGGCGCGGAGCCGGATGATCCGGAGCCGCATGGCGTTTTGCAGGTGACAGCGCCCACCAATTTCGGCCGTCAGCATCTGTTGCCGCTGGCCAATGCGTTTCTTGAGAAATATCCCCGCATCGATCTGCGCCTGTTGTTGCTCGACCGCGTGGTGTCGATGGTCGATGAGGGGCTGGATTTGGGGGTGCGGATCGGCAAGCTGCCGGATTCCTCACTGCGGGCGACGCGGGTGGGGACGGTGAAGATGTCGGTCTATGCCAGCCCGACCTATATCGCCCGCCACGGGGTGCCTGCTTCCCCCGCCGAGTTGATCCAGCATCGGACGATCTCCTGCAACGCGGTCAACCCGGTGACCGAGCGCTGGTCGTTCGAGGGCGCGGGTGGCGTCTCGCATGTGGCGGTGCGTCCGCGATTGGTGGTCAACACCACCGAGGCTGCCGCCGATGCCGCGGCGTCTGGGCTGGGGTTGGTGTTCCTGGTCTCCTACCAGACCGCCCAGCACGTCGCCGCCGGGCGGTTGGTGGAGGTGCTGTCGCAATACAGCGTGGAGCAGATCCCGATTCATATCATCCAACCGGCTGGGCGTTTTACGCCCTCCAAGGTGCGGGCGTTCATCGATGAGGTGGGGGCCGGGCTGCGGCGGAAATTCGGCTGATTGTTTAGATATTTCAGTTTGTTGACCCGTCATTGCGAGGCGCGCAGCGCCGTGGCAATCCAGGAATCGCTTGGCGGCACTCCTAGATTGCCACGCTCCGCTCCTAATGACGAAGTGCTGGCAGCGTTCAGACTATGCCAAAATTTGCAACAGAATAG
>CAITEF010000576.1 GCA_903891315.1 uncultured Rhodospirillales bacterium
ACCTGGGACAAGATGCTGGTGGACGCGATGACGGTGCGGATGACGCTGCATCCGGCGAGCATCGACACGGTGGTGGCGACCAATCTGCATGCCGATATTCTGTCGGATCTGGCGGGCGCACTGGCGGGGTCTCTCGGTGTGGCGCCAACAGCGAATATCAATCCGGAGCGGCGGTTTCCCTCGATGTTCGAGCCGATCCATGGCTCGGCGTTCGACATCACCGGCAAGGGGATCGCCAACCCGGTCGCGACATTCTGGACGGCGGTGCAGATGCTGGAGCATCTCGGCGAGGCGGAGAGTGCCGGGCGGCTGATGCGGGCGGTGGAGAAGGTCTGTGCGGCGGGGATTCTGACACCCGATGTCGGCGGCAAATCCACCACGAAAGAGGTGACGGCGGCGGTGATCGCGGCGATTGGGGTGTCGAACTCTTGAGCGAGACGGACGCCAAACCCTCTGCCTATGAGCGCATCGGCGGCGAGGCCGGGGTGCGTGCTTTGGTGGACCGGTTCTATGCGCTGATGGACGAACTGCCGGAAGCGGCTGCGTGCCGGGCGGTGCATCCGCCGAGCCTGGAGGGCAGTGCGGCCAAGCTGTTCGATTATCTCAGCTACTGGCTCGGTGGCCCCAAGACCTATGTGGAAAAACGCGGCCATCCGATGCTGCGCGCGCGTCATCTGGATGCGCCGATTGGCAATGCGGAGACGGTGGGCTGGCTGGTGTGCTTCCACCGGGCCTGGACCGAGACGGTGGAGGACAAGGCGCTCGGCGAGGAGATCCTGCCGAGCATCAACAACCTCGCCCTTCACATGCGCAACAAGGACGGCTGAGCCCGCCTATTTCACCAGGATCGTTGCCTTCATCGCTGGGTGATAGCGGCAATGATAGGTGAACAGACCGGCTTTCTGCATCACCACGCGGCCCGCCGCGTCGACTGGCAGTTCCGGCGTGGTCCAGGACTCATCATCGGCGGTGGCGGTGTGCGGGACGAAATCGTGGTTGGTCCAGACCACGGTGTCACCCACCGCGACCTCGATCATCGCCGGCACGAAGGCGAAGCCCTGGATTTCCACCAGCACCAAATGTGGTTGAGGCGTCTGCGCGAAGAGCGGTGGGGCAAAGGCCCCCACCGCCAACGCAAATGCGAACAGGATAGAACGTCGCATCCTGCTTCTCCTATGTTGGTGAAGGCTTATTTGAGGGCCGACACCATGTGGCCGGCATGTTCTTCATGCATCTTGAAGGTCACCAGCGCTTGGCTGAGGAAGGTCTTCACCTCGGCGTTCTGCACGACCGGGATCCAGGTCTCGCCAACGATCTTGTTGACGGTCTGGTGGTAGGACAGTTCGTTGGCGGCATAGGCGCGGTCGAAGGCGACGCCGTCGAGTGCGGAGAGTTCGGCCTTCTTCTTCGCGGCACCGTCGAGCAGAGCGTGGCTGAACGCGTTGTCTTTCGCCTGGACGCCATCGATCGAAACCTGAAATCGGACCTTGGCGCGATCGAGTCGGGCGAGCGCGGCCCGATGGGCTTCGCTCTCGAACAAGGTCGCGTTGGTGAGGATCACGAGCTCCCGCTG
>CAITEF010000577.1 GCA_903891315.1 uncultured Rhodospirillales bacterium
CACATTGGCGTCGTTTCCCGCAGCGGCACCCTGACCTATGAAGCGGTCTGGCAGCTCACGTCGCGGGGCGTGGGCCAGTCCACCTGCGTGGGCATCGGCGGCGATCCGGTCAAGGGCACCGACTTCATCGAAGTGCTGGAGATGTTCCTCGCTGACGTTGAAACCGAGATGATCATCATGATCGGTGAAATCGGTGGCCAGTCGGAAATCTTCGCCGCCGAGTTCATCAAAGCCTCCAAGACGACCAAGCCGGTTGTCGGCTTCATCGCCGGTGCCACCGCCCCTCCGGGCCGTCGCATGGGCCATGCCGGTGCGGTGATCTCGGGTGGCCGCGACACGGCGGAGGCCAAGTTCGAAGCCATGCGCATGGCCGGGATCCATGTCGCCGAAAGCCCAGCGGCTTTGGGTTCGACAATGATCAAGGCGATCCGCGGCTAAAAACTGAGGAGCACTCCCGCCGCAAGCCCATGCGGCGGGAGCAATCCTGCGATCCGAGTTGAAAACGGTTCGCGGGAATCAAACTGGGTATAAGACCGGGCAAGGCTGGCGTGGTTCGCCAGCTTATCCGTGCGAGGACAGATCCATGGCTGGTGTTGACATCATCGCAACTGCGTTCAACGGCGCAAATCTGGCCTATCTGGCCGATCTCTATGCCCGCTGGGTGGCCAATCCCGGCTCGGTTGAACCCAGCTTCGCCGATCTGTTCGAAGCCCTCGGCGATGACGCCCGCGCGGTGTTGAGCGACAGCGTCGGTGCCTCCTGGGCGCCGCGCAAATTCGATGTCGGCGAGCCGGAAGCCGCCAAGCCTGCGGCGGGCAAGGATGCCAAGTCCGCAAGCAAGCCCGCCGCCGCTCCCGGACCGTCCACCGCCGACATTCGCGCTGCGACGAAAGACAGCCTGCGCGCCCTGATGATGGTGCGCACCTACCGCGTGCGCGGCCATCTCGAAGCCGATCTCGACCCGCTCGGTCTGCAGGTCCCGAAGCCGCACCCGGAACTCGATCCCGCCACCTACGGCTTCACCGAAGCCGACATGGATCGCCCGATTTTCCTCGACTACGTGCTCGGCTTCGAGACCGCCACGCCGCGCCAGATTCTGCAGACCCTGCGCCGCACCTAGTGCGGCCCGGTCGGCGTTGAGTTCATGCACATCCAGGACCCGGACCAGAAAAGCTGGATCCAGCGCCGCGTCGAGGGCGCGCCTTGGGCGACCGCGTTCGACGGCGCGACCAAGAAGAAGATCCTCAAGCAGCTCACCGAGGCCGAGGGCCTGGAAGTGTTCTGCCAGAAGCGTTTCGTCGGCACCAAGCGCTTCGGCCTGGAAGGCGGCGAGAGCACGATTCCTGCGGTGCAGGCGATGATCGAGACGGCGGCCAAGGCCGGCGTGACCGAGATCGCCATCGGCATGTCGCATCGCGGCCGTCTGAACACGCTCGTCAACGTGGTCAAAAAGCCCTATACTCAGCTGTTCAGCGAATTCGGCGGCAACTCGTTCAAGCCCGACGACGTGCAGGGTTCGGGTGACGTGAAATACCATCTCGGCACCTCGACCGATATCGAGATCGCCGGCCACAACGTCCATCTCTCGCTGCAGCCCAACCCGTCGCATCTCGAAGCCGTCGATCCGGTCGTGGTCGGCAAGGTGCGTGCCCGTCAGGACATGTCCGGTGACACCCGCACCCGTCACACCGTGATGGGCATCCTGATGCATGGCGACGCGGCGTTTGCCGGTCAGGGTCTGGTGTATGAGACGTTGGCGATGAGCCAGCTGATCGGCTACCGCACCGGCGGCACCATCCACGTCATCACCAACAACCAGATCGGCTTCACCACGGTGGCAGCCCACGCCTATTCCGGCCTGTATTGCACGGATGTCGCCAAGTCGATCCAGGCACCGATCCTGCACGTCAACGGCGACAATCCGGACGCGGTGGTTTGGTGCTCGCAATTCGCCGCCGAGTTCCGCCAGGAATTCGCCACCGACATCGTGCTCGACATCGTGTGCTACCGTCGCCACGGCCACAACGAGACCGACGAGCCCGCCTTCACCCAGCCGATCATGTATAAGGCGATCCGCGATCTGAAGACCACGCGGACCAAATATGCCGAGCAGCTGATCGCTGAGGGTGTGATCACCGAGGCTGAGTCGCAGGCGATCTGGGACGAGTTCAACAATGGTCTCGAAGCCGCCTATGACGCTGCCAAGCAATACAAGCCCAACAAGGCGGACTGGCTTGAAGGCCATTGGTCCGGCCTGAGCATCCCGGACAGCGAAGCCGAATGGACGCACGAGCCGACCGCCGTCGATCGTGACACGCTGAAGAAGATCGGCGACGCCATCAGCTCCGCTCCGGCCGATTTCAACATCAACCCGAAGATCGCCCGTCAGCTCGAAGCCAAGCGCGTCGCGATGGACACCGGCGA
>CAITEF010000578.1 GCA_903891315.1 uncultured Rhodospirillales bacterium
CGCAATCTGGGCGACATCATCGCCCGCCACAGTTTCCGGGTGACGCAGCATCAGCAATGTCTGCCTGCGGATCGCGTCACGCACATGCTGGTCTCGCCGCACGATCCCCGCCAATTCGGGGGTTTCGCCAAGGAAGCGCGTGCAGGCGCGCGACAGCGTGGTGTAGACCCGCTCCCCGGCAGCGGTCGAATCAGCCTGATTGACCACAATGCGCGCAGCCCCCCGTTGGGCAGGGCGATCCTGGCGGTGCAGCTTCAGCACGGCATAGGCATCAGTCAGGCTCGTCGGTTCCTCGGTTGCGATCACCAACAAAATATCGGCAGCGGCGGATAGCTGGCGCACAAATGCGTCGAGCCCGGCACCGAGATCAACCACAACACGATCATAACGCCGCATCGCCTCGACCAATAGAGCAAGAACCCGCTCTCCACCGTTCTGCCCGATCTCGGCCAGATCGCCCGAGCCGGAGCGGCCCGCCAGGATATCAAAGCCACCTTCATGGCGTTTGCACCCCTCGGCCAGGGGGACTTGCCCGGCCAGAACCGCGCCGAGATCGTGTTGCGGCAGCAATCCAAGCTGGATATCGACATTGGCGAGGCCAAGATCGGCATCGAACAGCAACACACGTTGGCCTGCTTGTGCTAGCGCATGCGCCAGAGTGACGGCAAACCAAGTTTTGCCCACGCCGCCCTTGCCTGATGCGATCGCGATGCTGCGTGACGTCATTGCCTGCCTCCGAACGTGTTCGCCATCTGCAACAACCGCGCGGCGAGGAATTCAGGTCCCATCTTCACCAGCCCGTCCGCAGCCCCAGGCCCGACCCCGGCCTCGGTCAGTGCAATCCCGGCACCGGCTGCGGCCAGCACACCACCGAGCCTGCGGGCGAGATCGAGCCTCGTGGCCACCAGAGACTCAGCACCAAGAGCGGAGAACCCGGCAGCGAGGTCAGAGGCTTCCATCACATCGAGCCCCGCGGGAATCACCAAAGCGAGCAGACCGTTCGCGGTGGCAGCGAGGGCTCCGATCTCGTCGGACTGCATCGCATCAAACGGCCAGATGCCCGGCAGATCGATCAGCACCGGCTGGCCTCCCACCCTGCGGGCCAGCGCCCGGGCCAAAGATATCGGCTGGCTCGCTACCACCAAATCTAGGCCAAGCAGGCGGGTGAAGGCCGCGAGTTGTTCGACGGCTCCGGCCCGGCGGCCATCGGCGGTGATGACCAAAGGGGGCTTGCCCTCTATCACCAGACGTGTGGCAAGCCTTGCCACTGTGAGCGTCTTGCCCGCACCAGGGGGGCCTGCGAACATCACTGGCCGCGCATTGTTGCCGAATTCGAGCGTTGCGAACTGCAGCGAGGCGGCCAATGTCTCCGGCAATCGGCCCAAGGCAAGCTTTGCGGCCAACGCCTCCGGGACGCCGTGAAAAGTGAGGCACGACTGCAAGACCGGATCCGGACGCGGGTGTGGCGCAACCTCCGAAGGCTCGCAAGCAGCCGTGACCTCAACACCCTCCGCCACTTTGCGCGTGGATAGGATCAGAGCATCCTCGCCCAACTCGGTGCGGATCATCGACATCGCCGCAGGTGTGGTCGCCGCCCGGAACAGCTTCAACCGCATCGGCGCACCCGGCTATTGCGAACGGCAGGAGGAGACCTCCTCATAAGGTCCCCACCGTGCGGATCCGCGCTCGCGGCGAGATCTCGGTCTGTGCAAGAACCGGCGTCAGAGGTCGCACGCGCTCGACGATTGCGCGAACATGAAACCGGATTTGGCTGCCGGTCAGCAGAACCGGGGCATCACCGCTGGCGGCCGCTGTATTGAAAACTGATTTCAGTTTCTGGATGAACTCCGACAATCTCGAGGGCGACATAGCCAAATGCTGGTCTTCCAAAGGGCCGACCAGCGCGGTTGCGAATTCTGACTCCCATTCCGGCGACAGCGTGACCAGCGGGACATATCCGCCGGGCCCGAGATGCGCGTCGCTGATCTGGCGCGCGAGCCGTGTGCGCACATGGCCTAGTATCGCCGTCATCGACCTGATCTGGCCCGCCCCGGCCTCCTGAATGCCTTCAAGGATCGTCGGCAGATCGCGGATCGACACGCGTTCGGCGAGCAGCATCTGCAACACGCGCTGCACGCCGCCGACCGAGATATGTTGCGGGATCAACTCGGCGATCAGCTTTTGCTGTTCACGCGGCAGATCATCGAGAAGTTTCTGCGTCTCGGCGAAGCTGAGCAATTCGGGCAGGTTTTGCCGGATCAACTCGGTCAGATGCGTCGCCAACACACTGGCGGGATCGACGACTGTGCAGCCACGAAAAACCGCCTCCTCGCGCAGTGACGGGTCGATCCACATGGCAGGCAGATTGAACGCGGGCTCCTGCGTTGCCTCGCCGGGCAGGTCGAGCGGGGCGCCTTTCGGGTCCATCACCAACAAGGCGGCGGGACGCAACTCCCCCCGCCCGGCTTCGATTTCCTTGATGCGCACGCAATAAGCATCCGAGCCGAGTTGCATATTGTCCTGGATGCGGACCGGAGGGATCACAACGCCCATCTCGCTTGCCAACGCGCGGCGGATTTGCCGGATCTGCTCGGTCAGGCGGGGATTCTCGCCGCCCGCCAGCACCAGCAAGGCGTAGCCGAGTTCAAGCCGGATCATGTCGATCCGCAGTGCTTCGCTCACCGGCGGCTCGCCCTTCGCCGCGGGCGGTGCGGATGGAGGTGCTGGCGGGTCGAGCGGGGATTTGTGCCGCAGCCATGCGCCTCCCCCGGCCAGACCAGACAGTGCCAGGAACGGCAAGGCGGGCAGGCCCGGCATCAACGCCAGCACGAGTGCGGCACCCGCCGCCATCGCTAGCGGTTTCGGATTGCCGCCGAGCTGGCGGATCAGCGCGGCATCGGCGGTGCCCTCCATGCCGCCCTTGGTCACCACGATGCCAGCAGCGGTCGAGACCAGCAGCGCCGGGATCTGCGAGACCAGACCGTCGCCCACTGTCAGCGTGGTGTAGGTGCTCGCCGCCTCCATGAACGGCATACCGTGGCGGCCCAGGCCGATGGCCAATCCGCCGACGATGTTGATCGAGGTGATGATCAGACCGGCAATCGCGTCACCGCGCACGAATTTCGCCGCACCATCCATCGCGCCATAGAAGCCGCTCTCCGCCTCCAACTCCTTGCGGCGACGGCGCGCAGTGGCCTCGTCGATCAATCCGGACGACATGTCGGCATCGATCGCCATCTGCTTGCCCGGCATCGCATCGAGGCTGAACCGGGCGGCGACCTCGGCGATGCGGCTGGAGCCTTTGGTGATCACCATAAAATTCACCACCAGCAGGATGGCGAACAGGATCAGCCCGATCAGCACGTCGCCGCCCATCAAAAAACCGCCAAAGGCCGCCACAACATGCCCCGCCGCATTCGCCCCCTCATGGCCCTGCGACAGGATTAGCCGCGTGGTGGCGACGTTGAGCGACAGGCGCAGCAGGGTGGTGAGCAGCAGCAAGGTCGGGAACGAGGTGAAATCGAGCGGCTTGGCGAGGAACATCGCCACCATCAACACAAGCACCGCCATCGTGACCGACAAGGCGAGTCCGAGATCAAGAACGACGGCGGGCAGCGGCAGGATCAGCACCGAGAGCAGGGCCACCACGCCAAGCGCCAACCCCACATCGGTGCCCGGCCCGAAGCGGCGCTGGAAATCGCCGAGTGATGCGGTGAGGCTGCCCGACATAGTCTAAGCCGCAGCCGAGGGCGGAACCGCCTCGCCCTGGGCGGCATAATCGCGCAACTTGTTTCGCAGCGCCCGGATCGAGATTCCCAGAATTGCCGCCGCATGGGTGCGGTTGCCCAAAGTGTGATGCAGAGTCTCAATGATCAGCGAGCGCTCGACATCCTCCATCCTCCGGCCGATCAGACCCGAAACATCACCTTTCGGAGCGGATGCGCAAACTGGCAATGGCGCGGGAGAAGTGGCCGGTGCGGCACCCAGCAATTCGATATCCTCGGCCCCGATCTCTTCACCCGACGCCAGCAGGACGGCGCGATGGATGGTGTTTTCCAACTCGCGCACATTGCCGCGCCAAGGTGCCGCGCGCAGCCGCGCCAGCGCCATCGCGCCAACCGGACGACACGGCAGACTATTCACCTCGGCGTAGTGGCGGGCAAAATGCTCGGCCAGGGCGGTGATGTCACCGGGCCGTTCCCGCAATGGCGGGATGTGCAGGCAGATCACGTTGAGGCGGAAATAGAGGTCCTCACGAAAGGTCCCGCGTGACACCTCAGCCAGCAAATCGCGGTTTGACGTGGCAAGAATGCGTACATCGACCTTCACTGGCGCCGAGCCCCCAAGCCGGTCGATCTCGCGCTCCTGCAAGGCGCGCAACAGCTTGGCCTGAAGCCGCAGATCCATTTCGGAGATTTCGTCGAGCAGCAGCGTGCCACCGTCAGCTGCCTCGAACCTTCCGATCCGCCGCGCGCTGGCGCCGCTGAAGGCACCCTTCTCGTGGCCGAACATCTCGCTTTCCAGCAGGTTTTCCGGAATGGCCGCACAGTTCAACGCGACAAACGCCCCAGCAGCGCGGCGCGAGTGGCGGTGCAGATGCCGCGCCAGCACCTCCTTGCCGGTGCCGCTCTCGCCAGAGACCAGAACAGAGGCATCGGCGCGCGCGACCTGATCGGCACGGCGCAGCAGGTCGAGCATCACCGGATCGCGCGCCACCAACCGATGGCTCTGCGCGCTTGCCGCTTGCAGAATGGCCGCGATCAGATCGGCGTCTGGCGGAAGTGGCAGGAATTCAAGGGCCCCGTCCCGGATCGCCCGAGCGGCGCGCTCGGGAGTGACATTCACCCCACAGGCGATGACCGGCGTGGCGATACGCTGGCGCTCCATCGCGCTGACCAGATAGGCAAGATCGAGCGCGACATCACACAACACGGCGTCCACGATCACCTTGCCACGCAGCCGGTCCAAGGCTTGTTCGACATCATCCGCCTGTTCAAGCCGCGCCCCGCGCCCGACCGAAAGCCGGGCGGCGGCACCGAGCGGGCCAGAGAGGGAGCCGACTATCAAAACGCGCATTGCTTGGCCCTCACAACATGCGGTCCGTTTTGACGATTTCCGTCATCGTCACGCCGAGCCGATTGTCATCGACCATCACCACCTCACCGCGCGCGACGAGGCGGTTGTTGACGTAGATGTCGATCGCCTCGCCCAGCTTGCGGTCGAGTTCCACGACGGCGCCACGGCCCAGTTTGAGCAATTGGCTCACCTGCATGGTCGATTTTCCCAGAACCGCACTGACGGTGACAGGGATGTCATAGACCGCCTCCAAATCGCGCGCGCTGCGTGGTGCTGCGCTGTCCGACAGCGGCGGCGGGGTGTCGCCGAGTTCGGCGAGGTCCATTTCATCAGGCATGTTCGGCCTCCCGGCGTTCGGAGTGTTGGATCGGCGCGGCGTCTTGGAGCGGGGCGGCTGGCTTGAGCTTCGGCAGCAAGTCCAGCGTGCGCAGCGCATCGTCGAGAGCTTGCTGGACCTTTCGAGTCTGGCGGGTGGCAGCGCCGGCCTCCCAATCGAGCCTTGCGTCCCCCGGCTCGACCCGGGGATCGGCTTGCAGCACAATCCGACGAGCAAGGTCATGCGGCAGGGACGACAAGGCGCTGCGGAGTTCGTCGAGCAGAGCGGGGGCGACAGCGACAGTCATTGCGCAGTCCAAGGCAAGATCGCCCATCATGTCACGCACCAGATGGGTGATCTCACTGGCCGCATGACGCAGCGCCAAGCTTGGCAATTGGGCGGCCAGCGCCGCGAAGAACAGCCGGGCAATTGCCTCGGACATCTCGGCCAGATCGGCCTCGCGCTGAGCCAGGTCCGCGGGCAGTTGTTCGCTCACTGATCGGCAGACCGCCGCCGTCGCCTCTGCCAGATGCATCCAGGCCTGCTGGCGCGCGGCATGAAGACCGGCGGCATGCCCCTCGCGCCGCGCCGCTTCGACATCCGCCTCGGTGAGCATGGGCGCGGGAGGCGGCTGCTCTGGCTCTGGAGCGGATGCAGGCGCAGGCAGATCGTCGAAATCCTCGGCGAACAGGATGCGCGGGCCGGGTGTCCGGGGCTGGTCGGGGGGAATGATGCGCATGTTCAATACACCAACTCATCGTCTTTGCCTTCGCCGATCTCGATTGCCCCCTGGGCTGCGAGATCCTTGGCAAGTACGACGATGGCGGCCTGCGCCTCGTCCACATCGCGCAGCTTGACCGGGCCGAGCCCCTCGATGTCGTCGCGCAGCATCTTGCCCGCGCGTTCGGAGAGATTGGCGAAGAACATCTCCCGCAGCCGCTCCGACGCGCCTTTGAGTGCAAGCGGCAGCTTGTCCTTCTCAACGACGCGCAACAGCGCCTGGATCGCGGTGCCGGACAGGCGCTGCAGATCGTCAAAGGTGAACATCAACGACTTGATCTTCTCTGCCGCCTCGCGGTTGCGTTCCTCAAGGGCAGCCACGAAGCGGGTCTCGGCCTGACGGTCGAGATTGTTGAAAATCTCGGCCATCATCTCATGCGCGTCACGACGGGTGGAGCGGGCGAGGTTGGACATGAACTCGGCCCGCAATGTGCGCTCCACCCCGTCGAGCACGTCCTTCTGCACGCTCTCCATTCGCAACATGCGCATCACCACTTCCATGGCGAAACTGTCTGGCAGCAGGGACAGCACGCGGGCGGCGTGGTCCGGGCGGATTTTGGAGAGCACGACGGCGACGGTCTGCGGGTATTCATTCTTGAGGTAATTGGCGAGCACGGCCTCGTTCACGTTGCCGAGCTTGTCCCACATGGTCCGGCCCGCGGGGCCGCGGATTTCCTCCATGATCTGGGCGACGCGCTCCCGCGGCAGCGTTTTCATCAGCAGCCGCTCGGTGTTCTCGAAACTGCCAACCAGATTGCCCGCACCACCGAGGCTCTCGGCGAATTCGACACAAAGCCGCTCCACCACATCCGAGCGCACCGGGCCAAGCTGCGCCATCGCGCTGGAGACTTCGCGGATTTCGTCTTCGTGCATCATGCTAAACAGCCGGGCGCAATGGTCATCGCCGAGGGCGAGCATCAGCGTTGCTGCCTTCTGTGAGCCGGACATTGTGCGGGCATCGTCGTGGCGGCGCATCACACCGGCTCCTGCTGCATCCAGGCGCGCATGATCGAAAGGCTCTCCTCGGGATGTTTCTCGACGAGATCGGACAGGCGACGGATCGACGACGCGCGCAACTGCCCTTCAACATTGGCGATGTTGACCATGCTCTCATCCTCGATTGCCGCGCGCGCACCTTGCGGGCCGGCAAGCGCCGGAAGGTTGGCAGACGGTCCGGACAAGGCGACCTGCGCCGTCTCTCCCCCCGCGAGCCGACCCGGCGCACTCGGCCCGGCGAGCGCGCCGGCGGAGCCTCCCACCTCAGCTTGTCTTGGCAGAACGGGGAGCCCGGGCAAATTGGTCAGACGGCGGACCATCGGGCGGAGCACCAGCAACAGCGCCACGATGCCGATCACGCCGAACATCGCAAGTTGTGCCAAACGCAGCAGATCGGATTTTTCCATCCCCAAGGGCAAACCAGACCCTACGACCGCTTCAGGCTGGTCCGGGTCAGCTGCGAAACGCAGCGAGACCACTTCTACGCTGTCGCCACGCTTCTCATCGAAACCGATCGCACTGCGCACCAAACGGCCAATCCGCTCCAACTCGGGCTGCGGACGCTCCTGCCAGACCGCTTTGCCATCCGCCCCAACACTGACCACGCCATCGACCATCACCGCGAGGCTGATTCGTGCCACCTTCGGCTGGTCACGTACGATCGTGCGCACCGTCTTGGCGATCTCGTAATTGGTGGTCTCTTCCTGGCGTTGCTCCTGGGTTCCGGCACCGGTGTTCCCGGCATCGGCGTTCGGCAGATTGTTCTGCACCGACACCGTTGCCGCCGCCTCGGTGCTCTTGCTGTTCGATGTGACGTTCTGTTGGCTGCGCACCACCTGGCCGTCTGGATCGAAGCGCTCCTGCGTTTCGTGGATCTGGTCGTAGTCATACGAAATGCTGGCCTCAGCACGGACATGGCCAGGACCGAGACTGCGTTCCAGCATCTCCTCGACCGCGTGCGACAGTCGCATCTCGCTGCTGCGCCGCTGCTCTTCGGCTGATTGCATCGCCCCCGCTGGACCGACCGGCTGACCGGATTGTGCCAAAAGGTTGCCGCGCGTGTCGGTGATGGCGATGTTCTGCGCGCGCAGCCCGGGCACCGCGGCCGCGACAAGGTTCAGGATGGCGCGCACCCCCTCCTGATCGAGCCGAGCAGCCCCCTGCATGGTGAGTTGCACCGCCGCCTGCGCCTCTTGCCGGTCGCGCGCGAAAGGCTCGCGGCGCGGCAGCACCAGATGCACCCGCGCCGCACGCACGCCCTGGATGGCACGGATGCTGCGCGACAGCTCTCCCTCCAGCGCGCGGGCCTGGTTCATCGCTTGCTGGAAGGCGCTGGCAGTCAGATTGTCAGAGCGGTCAAAGATTTCGTAACCAATCGAGCCGCCAGAGGGCAGCCCCTCCCGCGCTAGGGCAAGCCGAGCACGCGCGACCATGTCGTCCGGCACCAATATCTGCGAGCCGCCATTGCCAAGCTGATGCGGAATCTTCTGCCGATCCAGCTGTTCGACGATCTGCCCGGCCTCGCGCAGATCGAGATCGCCATAAAGCAGCGCCATATGCGTGCCCGAACCGCGCAGCGCGAGCAGTGCCAACAGACCGAGCGTTGCAACTGCCACGGCTGCGAGTGCGGCCAGACGACCCACGCCCAGGGCGCGCAGACTGGAAAGCAATCCCTCCATCCCGGCCGCGCTCTAGCGATCCAGGCCCAAGAGTTGGTGCGAGGAGGCTTGCAAGGCTGCTCCCACCTCTCTTTGGCCCGAAATCCTGCCGATACCCCGCATGAGTGCCCCGCCTCGTGGCTGTTTTGCCGCAAGCACACGGTATCGTTCTGAGAGTTATCAGCCGGTTAACAGCCGCCAACTCGGCATTTTTTGCCGGGATGGGAGAGCCAGCTCAGTTGAGCACCTGCTGGACATTGGTGATCGGGTCGCTGACGCTGCCCATCAACAACTGCATCACACTGCCGCTGGATTTCACCCCGGTCACGGTCCCGACCGCGCTGATCGTCAAGGCCGCACTGGCGCTGCTGGCGTTGGCGGGCGTGATGACGACCTTGTAGCCTCCATCTGCGGCGTGGGTACCGTTGCTCGTCTTGCCATCCCAAGTCCAGCTATTGGTGCCTTGGCTAGCGTTCATCGACGCGGTGGCAAGAAGTGCGCCGCTTGAAGCATAGACGCCGATATTGACCGCCTCATCGGCCGGCGCGGTGAACTGCACGGTGCCTTTGCCGTTTTGCAACGGCATGTCGGAGTTCGTCACCACCACCTGCTTGCCGACCAAAGCGGAGGATTGCAGAAGCCCATCCTGCTGGGTCAGCTGAATCAGCTGGGTGAGGCTCGAATTGGTGTTGATCTGCTGCTCCACACTAGAGAACTCGACGAGCTCCTGGGTGAATTGGTTGGCATCCATCGGACTGGACGGATCCTGATTTTTCAATTGAGTCATCAGCAATTGTAGGAAGTTGTTGTAATTGCTCGAGAGCTGCGACAACGCGTTGCTGTTCGCACCAGTGCTGGTGGCCAACTGACCGGACAGTGCGGAACTGGCGGACGATGTCAGGTTGGGCGAGGTGAAAAGGCTGCTGCTGCCAGACATGGCGGGACTCCTGGGTTACTGCATTTCACGCGGTGATATCGACAGTGCTGCGCCCTTGCGAGTTGGGTGGGGAGGCGTTGATCGGGGCGAGATCGGCCTCATCATCTAGGCCGAAGTTGTAGGTGAAGGTGATGGTCTGCGAACGCTGCCCACTGAAATGACCGCCGGACTGACCACCGGGATGGCCACCGGGATGGCCACCGGGCTCGCCAAAGACACCACTCGGATTGCCCACCAAATTTCCAGGATTTGGATCGTTGCTCGTGAAGACGGCGGCGGGCGGCGCAACTGGTGCGAGATGGAAGGTAACGCTGCGCCCTACTGTCGCCACGCCAGCGCGGTCGAGCGCGTGCGACAATTGTGCACCGTCTTGCTGCAACAACGCCAAGGTCTCGGGGCGTTCGGCGGTCAATGCGATCTTGGACACGCCATCGTTGCTGCGCTCGATGGCGATGCTGAGATGGCCGAGACTTTGCGGGTTGAGTTCAAGACGAAGTTGCGCTCCACCCTCCCCCTGCAAGAGCCGCACCATTGCGGGCGCGATTTGGGTCTCGATCAAAGCCTTTCCGAAGGGGATGGCCGGGTTCTGCGGCACATGTGGCGATGCGAGTTGGCTCACCTGCGGCGAGGCCAAAGCCGTGGCTGCCGCCGGCGCGGTGACGGGTGGCATAACTGGTGGCAGTGACGATGCCCGTGCTGGCTCCGCCGCGTGCGACGGATACGGCAGTGTCTCCAACGTCATGGTGGTGATCGGCAATTCATCCGGCTTTCCAACGGGTTCAGCTTGACCGTCCTGTGTGGAGTCTGAGCGGAGGTGAGGGACAGTCAGAGTCCTCTCGCGGCTGACTGGTTCGCCGATGGTGTCGGACATCGTCGCTGTCGGAGTGGCATTTGGGACAGGCACGGGCACGACCGGCGATGCGGCAAGAGCCGGCGGCGTTCGCGGTTCGCCCCCTGACGGACTGGGCACTCGATCCGCCGATACAACCCGATCACGCCGTTTTTGTGTCGGACCCGCCCGCCCAACATGCGGCGCGCCGCTCTCGACAATCGGAGGCTTTGCTGCCGTCTCCGCGGATGGCGCGGATGGCGCGGCTGGCAGCGCAGGAGCTTGTGCTGGAGCCCCTTCCGAGTCGGGCATCATCGCCGCAAGAGCCTGCGATCCGACAGACGACGCCGATGGGGCCGGCTCGGTCGGTGGAAATGCAGAGGCGACCTGCTGAGCCGCTGGGGTCGGCACCGAAGGTGACGCGGGAATTGCCGAGGTCTGCGCGGCAAGCGCCGGGGCCGGGACAAAGGATTCCAGCAGCGCGGCAAAACCTGCATTCACCGCGACTGCGGCGCGAGCCGACGGAGCCACCACGGCGGGTTGAAGCCCCGACGGCGACGATAACGGTGAGTCAAGCGTTGAAGCAGGCATCGCGCACTCCGATCAGACGCCGTAACGCCCGTCCCCCATCAGGCCGGATGTGCTGCGACATGTCCGGCACCGCATCAGCAGAGAGCATGCCACACCAAAATCTTCAGAAATCCGCCTATTTCCCGAAGCGGCCCGTCGAGGACGCGGCACGAAAAACCGGGTGCTCGGCAAATCCTGCCGGGACGGATCTGCCGCCCTTGCGGTGATCGCCTCCCGCAAACCCGCAGAGAACCGCATGAATCCGGATTACACCGCTCTGGCACGAAAGCTGCGCTGCATGGCTCATTCCCGGCAGCAGCGCCGGTCTATTCAGGAGGGTCTCATGTCCTTGCTCGGCGCCATGAACACGGCCATCAGCGGCCTCAACGCGCAATCCGCCGCCTTCAGCAACATCTCCGACAACGTCGCGAACTCGCAGACCGTCGGCTTCAAAGAGGTGGACACGGCGTTTATCGACTATCTCAGCGTCTCCGACGCAACCCAAAACCAAGCGCATGCGGTCGTCACCATCCCGCAATATCAGAACAATGTGCAGGGCACGTTGACCCAGACCAGCGATCCGCTGGGGATGGCGATCAGCGGACAGGGGTTTTTCCCTGTGAGCACTGCCACCAGCACCGCAGGTGGCCAGACAACTTTCGCGACCACACCCGCCTACACGCGGGCAGGTGATTTTCAGCTCAATGCACAGGGCTATCTGGTCAATTCAGCTGGCAATTACCTCAATGGCTGGCCGGTCAACAGCCAGACCGGGGTGGTGAACACCAACTCGCTTGCACCGATCCAGGTGACGCAGACGATCTACAACCCAGTGCCCACCTCTACGATCTCGCTCTCGGCCAATCTGCCCGCCACACCAAACTCGACCACGCCCGTGTCATCGCAGGTGACGGTCTATGACGCGCTCGGCACCGCGCACACCGTCAACCTGAACTGGACCCAGAACGCGACCAACGACTGGACGGTGTCGATCAACGTGCCCGACGACACAATCGCCACCACCGAGGGCACGGCGGATGTGCAATTCGGCACGACCAGCGGCAACGGCGTGGCCGCTGGCACGGTCGGTGCGCTGGGCACGCCGACCGGCAATGTCACCACCACAAGCTTCTCGGCGGGTGGGGCGGCAAATATCAGCTTCACCGCGAATTTCGGCCAGGGGCCGCAGGCGATCACCCTCAATCTCGGCAATTTCGGCGCTTCAACCGGCCTGACACAATATGCCGGAAGCACCTACACGCTGAACGGGATCAACCAGAATGGTGTGCCACCTGGCAGCTATTCCTCGATCACCGCTGCTGCCTCGGGTGACATCTCCGTGAACTACAGCAACGGCCAATCCCGCGTTATCGCACAGGTGCCGGTGATGACCTTCGCCAGTCCCGACCAACTGCAATCACAGAACGGGCAGGCCTACACAACGACGATCAACAGCGGCAATCCGATCGCCAACGCCGCCGGGACCAACGGGGCGGGGACGCTGGTGGTGGGCTCGGTCGAGCAGTCGAATGTCGATATTGCGCAGCAATTCAGCAAGCTGATTGTGGCGCAGGAGGCTTATTCGGCGAACACCAAGCTTATCACCACCTCCGACCAATTGATGCAGGCCACCATCAATATGAAGCAGTGAGGGTCTGATCCGTGAGCATCGACACCGCACTCTCCATTGCGTCTGGCGGGTTGGCGAACATCAGCCAGCAAATGGCAGTGATCTCCAACAACGTCGCCAACGCCGGAACGCCCTCCTATGCGCTGGAGATCAGCACCCAGACCTCGTTGGTGGGCGACGGCCAGGGCTGCGGCGTGCTGACCGGCAATGTCGTGCGGCAGATCGATCTGCAATTGCAGCAGGAGATGTACAGTCAGAACGCTATCGTCTCCGGCCTCAACACCACCAGCCAGAGTCTGGCGCCGATGAATGCCGCACAAGGCGTGCCGGGCCAGGGCAATGATCTCGGCACCAAACTCGGCGCATTGCAGACCGCGTTTACCAATCTGCAATCCAACCCATCCAATGCTGCCACCCAGTCCCAGGTGGTCAATGCAGCGAGTGCCGTGGTCAGTCAGATCAACGCGCTCGGCAATTCCTACCAGACCGCTCGGCAGAACGCGCAGCAGGGGGTGCAGACCGGGGTGCAGCAGTTCAATGCCGACATCACCATAATCTCCAAACTCTCCGACCAAATCGCCACCGCCACCGCGGGCGGGCAGAGCACCGCAGCGTTGGAGAACCAGCGGGCGGTGGCGATGTCGGATATGAGCAACCTCGCCAATGTCCGCTTCATCACCCAACCCAATGGCGGTCTGATCGCGGCCATCGGGCCGGGGCTGACCATCCCGATGACCGAACCCGCACCACAATTCAGCATGGCAAGTTCGGCGATCAATGCGCAGACCGCCTATCCCGGCCAAGGCATCAACGAGATCATGCTCAATGGCAGCGACGTGACGACCCAATTCACCGGCGGCTCGATCGGAGCCAATTTGTCGCTGCGAGACAGCATCTTGCCCGGCTATCAGGGCCAACTCGACGAATTCGCCAACACGCTGCAATCGCGCTTTGCCTCCCAGGGGCTGCAGCTCTTCTCCACACCTTCGGGCGGCAGTTCGACCGTTGTGCCAACTCCGGTCCAGACCAGTTATGTCGGCTATGCCGAGACGATGAGCGTCAATCCGCAGGTGGCCGCGAACCCCGCCTTGGTGCGCGACGGCAATGTGACAGTGACCGGAAGCTCGAACGGCGCTTCGGCCTTCACCCCGAATCCGGGGGGCGGCCCCGCCGGGTTCGAGGCCCTGATCACCCGCATCCTCACCTATGCGCTCGGCAATCAGGCGCAGGCTGGGGTGCCGCAGCCTGCGCCAAACGTGTCCGGGCTCGGGCTGCTGGGCAATCTCAACGCGCCATTCTCGCCACCGACCACGCTGGCGGGATTCGCCGCCGTGTTGGTGTCGGCCCAATCTTCCGATGTCTCCAGCACCACCGCGCAACTCTCCACCGAGACAGCGGTGCAGAGCGCGCTCTCCGCGCAAGTCTCCAGCACAAGCGGGGTGAACACCGACACCGAACTCTCCCAACTCGTTGCCCTGCAGAACGCTTATGGCGCCAATGCGCGCATCATCGGGGCGGCACAGTCGATGTGGAACCAGTTGCTCACCTCCGTCCCATGACCGGACTTGGAAAAGGCATCGACGCATGACCGTGATCTCATCACCCAACGCCATCGCCACCCCCACCGGGCTGCTCGGCCTGCTCACCGCCGATTCCGCCAGCGCGCAGAACCGGGTGACCACGCTGAGCCAACAGGCCAGCACCGGGCTGGTCTCGCAGAGCTATGGCGGGCTGGGGCCGACCGCTCAGATCGCCCTCAACCTTGCGCCCCAACTCGCCGAGCAGGCGGGCTACTCGCAGAACATCACCCAGGCCACCTCGCAGTTGCAGACCACCAGCCAAGTGCTGGACCAGTTGCAACAGATCGCCAGCACCTTCGCCACCGGCCTGTTGAGCGAGAACAGCGGCACCTCGCAGGAGGTCGACACGTTGGCCTCGCAAGCCTCGGCGGCGCTCGGACAGGTGCAGTCGCTGTTCAACACCCAGGTAGGCGACAAATACATCTTCGCGGGCCAGGACAGTGCGAACGCCCCGCTGCCGAACGCGCAATTCAACGCCTATGTCTCCTCCATCCAAACAACTGTCGCGGGCCTGACCGCCGCCAACGGCGCTGCCACCATCGCCGCCACGCTGGCGGCGGCCACGACCAATTCGCCGTTCTCCACCACGCTCGGGACCACACCTGAGCAAGTGAGCGTGGGGGTGGGTGTCACCACCCCGGTTGGGATCGTGGCCGGGCAAGACGCCTATGTCTCGCAATCCGGTGCCGGCACGACAGGGTCCTATGTGCGGGACCTGATCCGCTCGCTGGCGACCATCGCCGGGATGAATTCGAGCCAGATCAACCTGGGCGCCAGCTTCACCAGCCTGGTGTCTGACACGCTGACCAATTTGAAAAACACTGTCACCACCATCAACAATGAGAATGCCGGGGTGGGTGCCGCCCAGCAGAATCTGACCACCGATCAAACCTTGCTCACCGACGCGCAGACAGCACTCACCTCCCAG
>CAITEF010000579.1 GCA_903891315.1 uncultured Rhodospirillales bacterium
CTGGAACACGATCCCAATATGCTGGCGACGGAACCGGTCCCGCGCCGTCTCACGCATCGCTGCGAGATCGTCATGTCCCCAGCAGACCCGACCAGACGACGGCACCAAAAGTCCAGCAAGCGCGTGCAACAGCGACGTCTTGCCAGAGCCGGACGGTCCAGCCACCGCCAGCATCGCACCCTGCGCCACCGCCAACTCAGCCACGACCGCTGCCGTGACATTCGCCCCACCCGACGTGAAGGTCACGTTGAGGTCGGTGACCTGGATATCCATCGATCAGACCTTGTGAAAATCCGCGTCAACCAAGCGCAGCAGCGACACGAACCCGCTCTCCGGATCCAGCCAGGAGCCACTTTCGAGGCGTCCGACCACCGTTAGGCGGGCACCGGCGGAGACCAGCGGCATTTGGTATTTGAGATAAATGACAACAATATCCAACGGCCAATTGGCGTCCGAATCGCAGAACGGGCAGATTGCCAGCGGCTCACGCGACAGCACGAAGAACTTTGATTCGGCCTTCAACGGCGGCGCCATATAGCCGATGACAGCCACTTTCTGGCCGGAAAGCTCACGCACGCGATCGGAGAACTCCATCCCGCGCACGCCGAAGCTTTTGTAGAGATGGTCGAAATCCAGCGTCGGAAGTTGACCGTCACGCAGCGCGGCGCGCGCAACAATCGGGGCTGCAACAGCAGCCCCGATCACAACGCGGCGTGGCAGCATGCCGATCCGCTTCAAATGTTCACTCCCCCAGCGCCAGAGCCGTCACCATCGCCTTGAACACGCGGACATTGGGCATGTGACCGTGGAAGAACTCCGAACCCGGCCCCATCGCGGTCAACAGCACGTCATCACCCGAATGGGTCTCGGTGTTGGCATCGAAAGGAATATTGCCGTTGATGCGCACCGAACCCGGCCGCTCGCAGTTCTTTTCATTGGCAATATACGTGTTCGGCGTCGCACCGGCCACGGCTGGCACGTTCTCACCGTCCAGATACGGCTTCGCGTTGAAGCAATTGTCCGGATAGGTGCCGAAATTCAACGCGATACGGCGCGACACGTCCACGCTTGGCGGATAACCCTGAGCGTTCGGCGCCGGGTAGTTCGGGGCCTTTGCATCCTGATACACACCGAGCTTCTCGCGCGGGGTCTGGCCCGGGCGGTCATCGTCATACACGCCGATCACCGACACCGGATGCGCATGGTCGCCGACCACAATCACCAGCGTGTCGTTGTTCTTGCGGGCGAAGTCCTTGGCGATCTTCACCGCGTTATCGAGCATGATGGTGTCATAGATCGCGCGCTCGGCATCCAGCGAGTGGCTGTATTTGTCGATACGGCCGCTCTCGACCATCAGAACAAAGCCCTTGTCAGACTTGGACAACATGTCCAGCGAGACCTGCACCTGATCCGTCAGGTCCGGCTGGTCCGGGAAGCGCGGCACGCCTCCCTTCTTGAGGAAGAAACGGTCAAGCGCGCCGTCCACATTGCCCGTGTTGAACAGGCCGAGCAGCTTGGTCACGCCATCTGTATCGGCCTTCTTCATCTCGGTGTTGGTGCCAGCGAAGCGATAGCCGGCCTCTTCGAACATCTTGATGTAGTCTTTGCCGTCGGTGCGCTTGCCGGGCGGCGTTGCCGTCGGCAGGAAGTTGGGCGATCCACCGCCCATGATCACATCCGGCCGCACCTTGTAGAACATCTCGACAATGTCGTTGTAATCCGAACGGCGACGGGTGTGCGACACCATGCCAGCCGGGGTGGCATCCTCGATCTCGGTGTTGGTGATCACACCAACAGCCATGCCATGACGCTTGGCCAACTCGCCGATGGTCTCAACCTTCGGATGGTCCAGCGTGCTCTTGTTGCGCGCGCAATAGACACCCAGCGCGTTGACGCAGGATTTGTGGCCGCTGGTATAGGCGCTCATCGAGTTGGCGCTGTCAGTGACGATGCTGTCCGAACCGGCGGTGGAGATCAGCGCCATGGCCGGCATGTCGTCAATCTCAAGCTCGCCGCCGTATTTCCCCTCGACGATGCCCTTGGAGAGGATGCGTGCTGCGGTGCGATGTGCAATCGACAAACCGTCGCCGATGAACAGAATAACGTTCTTGGCCTTGCGCGGCTGCGTGGTCGCGTAGACATCCCAGGCCACCTTGGCGGACTTGCCACCGACCGTCGCCTCAACCTCAACCGCGCCCGGCTTGGTGATCGTGACATCGCGGATCACATAAGCCGAATGATCCAGCCCGTCCTCGTTGCGCACGAAGCTGCCGGCCTTGCCGAAGAACGCCGCCGGATCCTTGCCACCGATCAGGATCTTGGTCTCGCCTTCGGCAGGTGCGCCAGGGAACTCGACCTTAAAGTCGAACTTCGCACCGGTGAGGATATCGGCTCGGTTGAGCGGATAAATCGTCTGCGCCGAAGCGATATTGGCCACCGTGGCGATCAGGCCGGCGAGCAGCAGGCGGTGTCTGAGCACGTCATTCTCCCATGAGACTATTCAGCGCCTTGGTTGCATAGAGCCACGAAAATGTCCGCAGAAGAGTTTGTTACAAACCCGCGAAACGCATCATATGGCGATTGCCATCTCGTGCACCATGATCTGATACGCCCAATCAAGCCACGGCATCAGCGCCGCGACATCCGACGCCTCAATCGTTGCTCCACCCCAGATCCGCAGCCCCGGCGGGGCGTCGATATAGGAAGCGATGTCGTGGGCCACGCCTGCGGTGTCCAACAACGCGGC
>CAITEF010000580.1 GCA_903891315.1 uncultured Rhodospirillales bacterium
CACCAGCGGGTTGGCCAGGGCCGGGTTGGTCTTGTCCCATACGCTGAGGCGGATGTTGTTAATTTTGCCGCCGACCACTTCGTAGCCAGCATGGCCCTCAACGATGGGGATTTGGTCGGGCGGCAGATCGGCGGCAAAATCGTAATCGCCGGATAGCAGGCCGTTGACCCGGCCCGAGACTTCCGGGACTTCGACGAAGCGGATGGATTTCAGCGGCGGACGGCCAGCCCAGTAGTCGTCATGCGCATCCAAGATCAGCTCTTGATCGGGATGATAGACCCGCACTTTGTAAGGCCCGGTGCCGATCGGCTTGCGCGCCCAGTCAAGCCAGGAGGCGGCGTCGGCGAAGCCTTGCTGGGAGACGATGATGCCGGTGTTGCGGGTCAGGCGGGCTTCGAGGGTGACATCGGGGGTGGCGTTGATGAAGCGCACAGTGGTGGGATTGACGATCTCAATGCGCTCAAAGCCGGGATAGGCCGATTTGGCGATGGCGGCGGCTTCCGGCGGCGGCAGCTTGCTTGCAGCGCCTGCAGTGGTGGAGACGAACATGCCAGCAGCACTGGCCTTGCTGCCCGACCACATCCGCTCATTGCCGAAGGTGAAGGCCACATCTTCGGCGGTCATCACAGCACCGTTGTGGAAGCGCACATTGGGGCGCAAATTCAGCTCCAGGGTTTTGTCATCGACCCTGCGCCAGCCGGTGGCGAGGCGGGGCACTTGGCCGAGGCCGCCGGTCCAATCGACGCCGATCATGGTCTCAAAGAAGCTGGAGAAGATGCGGGTGCCGACATTGGATTGCTCACGTAGGGTTTCCAGCGTGGCGGAGGTGGCAATTTTTTGCACAGCGATGGTGATCGACGGGCGGGTGTCGCTTTGGCCAATGGCAAAGCGTGGCAGCAGGGCTGAGCCTGCCACCGTGAGGGCGGTGCGGCGTGAGAGCATGGACGTGTCTCCTCGGCGAGCAAAAGATGGCTGTGCTGGCCTGAGTAGAGATTTCCCTGTGACGGTGGCGTGAAACCTTGAAGGCATGCTGCGGTGGCGGGTTGGCCGCATCCCTGGTTGACCAAGACTTTGATCTCGCCATTAGTGCGGTGTGAGTTCCCGCCTTGGCAACGAGGCATCTGAGGTCAGCGCGCGTATGGAATGTCCGTTTTGTAAGGCTGAGTTGAATGAGCGAGCGCTGGCGTGCCGCCATTGCGGCCATGACGTCTCACCGCAAGCCTTTGGCGCATTGCATGATCAAGTGGCGGAGATGGCTGCAAAGCTGACAGCCATGCAGCAAGCGTTGCAAGCGCTGGCAGAGCAGGTGGAACAGGCCCGTATCTCGCCGCACGCAGGAGGAAGAAGCGCTCTGGATTGGCATGCCGCCCTGCGATGGCTGGCGTGGGTTGCGATGCCGATCTGCCTGTTGCTGTTGGCGCATTGGACAATCATTGACGTGTTCGATCTCGACACGGGCTGGCTGCGCGTGGCGTCGATTTTGATCCCTTTGCCGTTTGGCTTTCGGCGCGGCCATTCGCTGATGTCGGTGTTATGGGCGGCTTTGGTGGTGGCGGCGGGGAGTGTGGCGGGCATGTTGATTGCAACCGCCATCACCGATCAGGTGCCGATCTTGCCGCATGGGGTGCGTGACTGGGCGGAGACGCTGCAATACGCCGCCAGCATTGGGCTGGCCTTGTTGCTGGGGCGACTGCTTGGGGCGTGGCACAGCTCTGGCAAGCGTGATCAGCCCGGCTTGGTGCGTGAGCTTGCTGTTCTATTGGCCCATCAATCTGGCGTGCCGAGCGACAGCAAAGCCTATGCGCATCACCGCATCGCAACGCTGGCTGGTTGGATCAACACCATCATGGTGGTGATCACGGCCGTAGGTGCGATGGTGACGGCGTTTGCCAAATTCTGGCATTAAGCCCAGTGCTGGCGAAGCTCAGCGTGGCTTGGCATCCAGTTTGATCAAGGTGTGGCTGACATGGCCGAGGCTGTCTTCGACATCGATCCGCACGGGATGATCGCCC
>CAITEF010000581.1 GCA_903891315.1 uncultured Rhodospirillales bacterium
AGCCGTGGATCGGCTCATACAGTCCGCGACGCCGCCCGTCTTCCCCGGCATCGGCGAGGGAGGCGGAGGGGAGCATGCCGAGCGAGCCCGCAATCGAGGAGGTGGCGTCTGAGAGGATATCGCCGAACAGATTGTCGGTCAGGATCACGTCGAAGCGCTTGGGGTGGCGGTTCACCTGGGCGGCGGCGTTGTCGACATACATGTGTTCGAGTGGGATGTCGGCATATTCGGCTGCGTGCAGCTTATCGACCTCCTCGCGCCAGAGCACGCCCGCTTCCATCACATTGGCCTTGTCGACCGAGGTGACGTGGCCATTTCGGCTGCGGGCAAGATCGAAGGCGGCGCGGGCGATACGGATGATTTCGTGGGTGGTGTAGCAATGCGTGTTCACCCCGCGCCGCTCGCCATTGGCCAGGGTTTCGATGCCGCGCGGGGTTCCGAAATAGATGCCGCCGAGCAATTCACGCACCACCACCAGATCAACGCCGTCGATCACATCCGGGCGCATCGAGGAGGCTCCGGCCAAAGCGGGAAACACCTTCACCGGGCGCAAATTGGCATAGACCGCCATCTGTTGGCGCAGTCCGGGCAAGCCCTCTTCGCGGCGGATCACTTGGGGAATGGCGCGATGGTCGGCGTCACCGCCCACGGCACCGAGGAGCACGCATTCAGCGGCCAGCGTCTCTGCGCGCACCGCATCGGACATGAAATGGCCGGAGCGATACCACTCCTTCACGCCGAAATTCTCCTGGCGGATGTTGCAGTTGAAGCCCCGATTGAGGCCGAACCATTCGGCGACCCGCGTTGCCTCCCGCAGGATTTCCGGGCCGATCCCGTCACCGGGCAGCACCATCATGGTTGGCGTGGAATTGCGCATTTGGGAATCCTGTCGTGTTCAGCCGAAAATATCGTAGTTCCATGGCCGCAATGCCCGGTCCCGCGCCTGAAAGGCGGCGATTTCGGGTTCGCGGGCCAGCGAGGCGGTGATCTCGTCCTGGCCGTCGATCAGCGCCTGACGGCGGGAGGGCTCGATGTCGAACGCGACCTCCAGGCTGGAGGGCGCGCGGATGCGTTGGGTGAGCAGGTCGACTGTGAACTGGGCTGCACCGGGCGTGGCTTCGTGGGCGAGTGCGTCCACGGTCTCGGCGGGCAGGATCACCGGCAGCATGCCGTTCTGGAGGCAATTGTTGAAAAAGATGTCGCCGAAGCTGGGGGCGATGACGCAGCGGAATCCCATGTCCCACAGCGACCAGACAGCGGGCTCGCGGGAGGAGCCACAGCCGAAATTGGCGCCTGCGATCAAGATCTTGACGCCAGAATAGCCGGGATGGTTGAGCACGAAATCGGGGTTGTCGCGACCATCGGGCCGATAGCGCCACGCCTCGAAGCAATATGGGCCGAACTCGCCGCGCACCAGATCGATCATCCGCTCGACGCGGATCAGCACATCGGTGTCGATATTGGGCGTCAGCAGCGGGGCCGCAGTGGCGGTGAGTGTGGTGAACTTGTCCATCTCAGACCGCCAGCTTGCGGATATCGGTGATGTGGCCAGTGATTGCGGCGGCGGCGGCCATCGCGGGGCTGGCGAGATGGGTGCGCGCCTCGGGTCCCTGACGCCCCACGAAATTGCGGTTGGTGGTGGAGACCGAGCGGGCGAGCGGCGGCATCACTTCGCCATTGGCGGCCAGACACATCGAGCATCCCGGCTCGCGCCATTCGAACCCGGCTTCGCGGAAGACGCTGTCGAGCCCTTCGGCCTCGGCGGCGCGTTTGACCTTCTGCGAACCCGGCACCACCCAAGCCCGCACGCCACCCGCCACTTTGCGCCCACGCGCGACGTGGGCCGCCGCGCGCAGGTCCTCGATGCGGCCATTGGTGCAAGAGCCGATGAACACCCAGTCGATGCCGATGCCTTCCATCCTCAGGCCCGGTGTAAGGCCCATGTAATGCAGCGCCTTTTCCTCCGCCGCATCCTTCGGCACCGGCACGCTGCCATCAACGCTCACCACCTGCTGCGGGCTGGTACCCCAGGTAATCTGCGGGCCGACCGCCGAAGCATTAATGCTGTATTCGGTGTCGAATTCCGCATCGTCATCCGTGGCAAGGCCGCGCCAATAGGCCAGCGCCTGATCCCACATCGCCCCTTTCGGCGAAAACTCCCGACCGGCGAGATATTCGAAGGCAATGTCATCGGCGGCGATCATGCCGATCTTGGCACCGAGTTCGATGGACAGATTGCACATCGTCAACCGCCCCTCGACCGACATCGCGCGCACCACCGAGCCGGCATATTCGATGGCGTGCCCATTGCCGCCACCGGCACCGATTTGGCCGATCAGATGCAGGATCAGATCCTTCGGCGCCACCCCCGCGCCCAACGCGCCCTCGAACCGGACCCGCATCCGG
>CAITEF010000582.1 GCA_903891315.1 uncultured Rhodospirillales bacterium
CTGTATTCCTGGGATGAGGTACGCGCTGAGTTGATCGGCCGGTTGGGTTGATCCATCGGCTTGAGATCACCGCCGCAGCCGTTCGGATATTCGTGCGATCAGCCTTTGGTATCGTGATGTCGGGGACGATCTCGAAACCCGCTTTCTCCGAGAACTTGATCGGCTTTTTGCGCGTCTTTCCAAGTCATCGCATCAGTTCCGGCGATGCGCCCCGCATGGCAGAGTGGCATGGCTGAGGCAGTTTCCGGACCTGGTTCTTTTCGTCGAGCTTGGGACTGTCATCCGCGTGGTCGGGTGCTTTCACACGAGTCGCGATCCATCCATATGGGCCAATCGCATCGGAACGATGCCGTCCTGAGCTCTCCCGCTTGCCTCCCCTCCTGCCCGCCCGCATGATCGGCGGCACGACGGGGGAAACGTGCCGATGAACATCAAGACCTATCACGACGTCACGCCAGCCGTGCTGGAGGTGATGAATCGCACGCCGGATCCGCGGCTGCGGGAGATCATGGTCTCGCTGATCACCCATCTGCACGGCTTCATCATCGATGTGCGCCTCACCGAAGCCGAGTTCCGTGAAGCCACGGCGATCATCAACCAACTCGGCCAGCTTTCCACCGGTTCGCACAACGAGACGGTGATGATGTGCGGCTCGCTGGGCGTCTCCGCGTTGGTTTGCCTTCTCAACAACGGCGATGGCGGCACCACCGAGACGACGCAGAACCTGCTCGGCCCGTTTTGGCGCATGCACTCGCCGCACGTCCAGAACGGCGGCAGCATCGTGCGCTCCGACACGCCGGGTGACGCGCTGTTTGTCACTGGTCGCGTGGTGGACCGAGCAGGCAATCCGGTGGTCGATGCCGAGGTCGATATCTGGCAGGCCTCGCCTATCGGCCTTTACGAAAATCAGGACGAGGCGCAGGCCGATCACAATCTGCGCGGCAAGTTCACCACCAATGCGCAGGGGCTGTTTTGGTTCCGCACGGTCAAGATGGTTGGCTACCCGCTGCCGACCAACGGTGTGGTGGGCAGGTTGCTCGAAGCGCAACGGCGGCATCCCTATCGCCCGGCGCATCTGCACACGCTGATCGCCAAGGAAGGCTTCAAGGTGCTGATCTCGCAGATCTACGACCGCGCTGATCCGCATTACGACACCGATGTGCAATTCGGTGTGACCGAGGCGACGAGCTTCGATTTCATCCGCCATGAGGAACCGCACCCGACTTCGCCGGATGTGACCGGGCCGTGGTATTCGCTCGACTACACCTATGTGTTGGAGCCCGGCACCCCGGTGCTGCCGAAGCCGCCGATCAAGTGATGCGGAATTGACCTGATTTGGTCATGTCGTCTGTGATAATCTGGTGGCATGTCCAACGCGCCCAACAAACTTGTGCTGGAATATCTGCGCGCGATAAGGGGGATGTCTCCGAGATCCGCGAGACGCTGCGTGATCATGGCTTTCGGCTGAGCCGGATTGACTCCAGTGTGGCAGGGCTGCGCGGGGACATCCGTTGCAGGAGGGTTAAATCCGCCTGCGCAGATTCCGCCACAACCCGTACACACTGATCGACGACCAGAACAGCTCCACCACCAGCGATGGCGCGTTGAAGCTGTAGAACAGTGAAAAGCCGATCAGTGCCGATCCCAGCAGGTTGGAAGCTGGGAAGCGCCAATCCTCGGAGGCGAGGCGGCCGGCTTGGTTGAGAAGATAGGCCAGCGCAATCAGCGCAGCACCACCATAGCCGATCAATGTTGAGATCTGCTCCACAGACACTGAACCCATCACTTCACAAACACGCTCACGCTCTCCAGCCGTGCCGACCACAGGAATTGGTCCACCGGCACCGCACTGACCAGCTTGAACCCGGCCTGTTTGAGCATCAGCGCGTCACGACCCAGAGCGGTCGGATTGCAACTGACATAGATCACTCGTTTGATCGTGGACGCCGCGATTTGGGCGATCTGGGTGGAAGCACCGCCATGCGGAGGGTCGAGCAGGACGGTGTCGAAGGCGCTGACCTCCTTGGCCGACAAAGGCTGCCGGGCGAGGTCGCGCTGTTCGGTGGTGATGCGGCCGGTCTGGCCGGTGGTGTTCGCCGCAGCCTTGAGGCTCGCATGCGCGGCCGCATCGCCTTCCACCGCGTGAACCCGCATATGCTTGACGATGGCGAAGGTGAGCGTGCCGGACCCGGCGAACAGCTCCAACACGCGTGCCTTCGCGACCGGCTTCGGCGGCAGCCCGGCCATCACGGCGGCCACAATCGCCGCCTCGCCATCCGCCGTCGCCTGCATGAAACCGCCGGGAGGGACGGCCACCGGCGTTCCGGCCAATGAGGTGATCGGTGGGCGCAAAAGGGCTGCCGTCTCGGGCTGCGCGGTGTTCTGCGCCCAGCTGACGCGTGGGACCCGATTGGCCTCGGCAAAGGCGGCTAGGATGGTGCGGTCGGAGACGGCGAGTTTCTTGTCGGTGCGCAGCAAGATGTCGGGCCCGGAATCGAGCAGGTTGACGATGGCCGAACCCTCATGCCCCAGCGCCTGCAAGCGCCGCAGCACATCACGTAGCTTGGGCACCAGCGCCATCAACTCAGGGTGCAGAACCGGGCATTCGGCCAGATCGATCACGTTCTTGTCGCGCGCGGTGTGCAGGCCGAGAACGATGCCTGCCTGCGTGCGGCGAATTGCCAGATCCATCCGACGCCGTGTTCCCGGCGGGGTGATCACGATCGGGTCGAGCTTGGGCATGAAGCCGGCGCGGCGCAGCGCCATGTCGAGCAGGCCGGTCTTCCAGGCCGCATACGACTCCATCTGCCATTGCTGCAACGAACAGCCGCCACAGATGCCGAAATGCTGGCAGGCCGCGGGGACGCGTTCCAGGCTGGAGCGTTCGATATGGTCGATATGGGCGGCGAACCCGTCGCCGCGTTTCACCGATGGCTTGACCATCGCCCGCTCGCCCGGCAGGCCGAACGGGACGAAGAGCGGAGTGCCATCGGCGAGGGCGGCAATGCCGTCGCCTTCTTGGCCGACGCGGAGGATCTCGACGATCTCCGCGTCGGGAATTTTCACGCCCCGAATGCTGAAAGTCCTGTCTGTGCGCGGCCGAGGATGAGGGCGTGAACGTCATGCGTGCCCTCATAGGTGTTGACCGCTTCGAGGTTCATCACGTGACGGATCACATGATATTCGTCGGCAATGCCGTTGCCTCCATGCATGTCGCGGGCGACGCGGGCGATGTCGAGCGCCTTGCCGCAGCTGTTGCGCTTGACGAGGCTGATCATCTCCGGGGCGGCGCGATGCTCGTCCATCAGGCGACCGACGCGCAGGACGGCTTGCAGCGAGATGGTGATCTCGGTCTGCATGTCGGCGAGTTTTTTCTGGATCAACTGCGTGGCGGCGAGCGGGCGACCGAACATCATGCGCTGCATGGTGTATTCGCGCGCGGCCTGCCAGCAGAATTCGGCGGCACCGAGTGCACCCCAGGCGATGCCGTAGCGGGCGCGGTTGAGGCAGGAGAATGGGCCTTTGAGCCCCTTCACGTTGAGCATGTTGCCTGCAGGCACGAACACGTCCTGCATCATGATCATGCCGGTGATGGAGGCGCGCAGGCTGAACTTGCCTTCGATCTTCGGGGTCTCCAGACCCTTCATGCCGCGTTCGAGCACGAAGCCGCGAATATCGCCCGCCTCGTCCTTCGCCCAGACGACGAGGACGTCGGAGATCGGCGAATTGGTGATCCAGGTCTTGGAGCCGTTGAGCAGGAAGCCGCCATCCACCTTGGTGGCGCGGGTGCGCATCGAGGCGGGGTCGGAACCGGCATCCGGCTCGGTCAGGCCGAAGCAGCCGACGAACTCGCCTTTTGCCATCTTGGGCAGATAGCGGTCCTTCACCTCATCCGAGCCGTAAGCATGGATCGGGAACATGGCGAGGGAGGACTGCACCGAGAAGGCCGAGCGGTAACCGCTGTCGACGCGTTCGACTTCGCGGGCGATCAGGCCGTAGCTGGTGTAGTTGATGCCAGCGCAACCATGGGAATCGAGCGTGGCGCCGAGGAAGCCCATCTCGCCCATCTCGTTCATGATCTCGCGGTCGAACTTCTCATGCCGGTTGGCCATCAGCACGCGCGGGAAGAGTTTTTCCTGGCAATATTGATTGGCCGCGTCACGGATCGCGCGCTCGTCTTCGGTGAGCTGTTCGTTGAGCAGCAGGGCGTCATCCCATTGGAACGGCGGAAGTGAGGAGGATTTCTTCTCGCCGGTCGGCGTGGAAATGACGTTCATGCTGTTGTTCTCCCCGTTTTGGTCACGCCTGCTCGGCGGAATCGGTCTTCGCCGGAGCGTCGGTGGTCTCAACCGCGACCGGCGTCTCGCTATGTTCCTGCACCACGGTCTCGGCGGCAACTGGCTCCGGCATCGGGGCGGCGATCACCTGTTCCGCCACCGGCACGGGCTCCGCGATCTCGACACGCGTCTCGGTGACCGGTGCTGTCATCTCGGGGCGCTTGCGGGCGGTGATCAGCATGAAGGCGGGGATGTCGTCGCCAAACCCGAGCACCGATGGGCCAAGATCGTCATCGCGACGGAAGCGCTCGCGGCGGGCATCGCGGTCGAAGCGGTCATTGCGATCAAACCGCGGACGGTCCTGCGGCCGATCTTGTGGCCGCTCGGGGCGGTTGTCGGGGCGGAAATCCGGGCGACGGTCCGGCACGGCCACCATCGGCAGATCCGGTTGCGGCGCATCAAGTGGCATTGGCGCGTTGTCGGTGCGGGCCGGTCGTTCCTGGCGCGGGCGACGATCATCACGACGCGGACGCTCCTCGCGCGGAGCCCGATCTTCACGCACGCGATCTTCGCGTGGCGGCGCGTCGGCGGCACCTGCTTCCATGACGGCAATCTCCCGCTTCGGCTCACGGAATTTCGGGGTGCGCTTGTCATCGCGCTTCGGATCAGGCTTGCCAGCAGGCGCACGGCCCCGGCCTCGCTTGCCGCGACCTTCGGACCATTCAACCGGATCGAGCCCTTCGATTTGGATCCGCTCAATCGCGTTGCCGGTCAGCTTCTCGATGGCTTCCACCGCCAGACGATCATCCGGTGTGGCGAGCATGAAGGTACGGCCTTCCTTGCCCGCGCGACCGGTGCGGCCGATGCGGTGGACGTAATCCTCGGCATGGATCGGCACGTCGAAATTGAACACATGGCTCAACCCGCCAATGTCGATCCCGCGCGCGGCGACATCCGAGCAGCAGAGCAGCCGAATCTCACCCGCCTTGAACTTCTCCAGCGTGGCAAAACGCACCGACTGCGCCATGTCGCCATGCAGCGCGCCGACGGAGAAATTGTGGCGGGTGAGCGATTTGTAGAGAATATCGACGTCGCGCTTTCGGTTGCAGAAGATCAGCGCGTTCTGCACCTCTTCCGACCGGATCAGCCGACGCAGCGCCTCGCGCTTGTCGTGCTCGGCCACCATCGCCAGACGCGAGGTGATGGTGGTGGCGACCGAGGCCGGTTTGGAGACGGTGATCTCTTTCGGATTGCGCAGGAACGCATCGGCCAGACGGCGAATTTCCGGGGCCATCGTGGCGGAGAAGAACAAGGTCTGCCGGTTCGGCGGCAGCATGGCGACGATCTTCTCGACATCGGGGATAAAGCCCATGTCGAGCATGCGGTCGGCTTCGTCGATCACCAGCACCGAGGTCTGGGTGAGCAACATGCCGCCACGCTCGAACATGTCGATCAGACGGCCCGGCGTGGCGATCAGCACGTCCACGCCCTTGTTCAGCAGGTCCTTCTGATCGGACATGCTCTCGCCGCCGATGATCAGCGCGTGGGTGAGCTTGAGGTGCTTGCCGTAGAGGACAAAATTCTCGGCGACCTGAAGGGCGAGTTCGCGCGTTGGCTCCAGGATCAACGAGCGCGGCATGCGCGCACGGGCGCGGCTGCCTTGCAGGATGTCGAGCATCGGCAGCGTGAAGCTGGCGGTCTTGCCGGTGCCGGTCTGTGCGCAGCCCAGCACGTCGCGGCCCATCAGCACGAAGGGGATCGCCTGGGCCTGGATCGGCGTGGGTGTCAGATAGCCCATCTCGGCGATGGCCTTGAGAATCGGCTCGGACAGGCCGAGTTCCGCAAAGCCGTTTTCCGGCTCTGACTCCGGCTCCTCGCCGCGCTCGTCGCGGGTCTGTTCCGGTTCGTTGTAGATCACAGCGTCATCGTCGAGCTCCAGTCTTTGCGCGATCGGCTCGGCTTCTTCAGCGTGTGGTTTGGTATTGTCCACATAGACGGCGAAGTCGTCATCAACGATGGCGACAAAGCCGGGCTCTTCATGCATGGCCTTGGGGGCAGCGGCATGATCATGCGCTGCTTCGGCAAGATGCGGTGGCTCGGGCGCAGGTCCGGTCTCATTGTGTGCCGCCTTGGTGGCGGGCTGGGTCTCGGACGGCGTCTCTGTTTCGGTCAAGTGATGTGTGCTTTCCACGCGGCGCTGCAACAGCGCACGACAAAACGCGCGAAGGTCCGCGCGGCGGGCCCGGTATCCGGAAAAGAGGGGCAAAAGTCAAGAATGGCGCGGGCTGATGAGGATGCTTAGATAGCGTGCATGTCCGATCCTATCCTCTTCCTGCCCGGCCTGCTGTGCGACGAACGGCTGTGGCGCGACCAATTGCCGCAGTTTCCCGGCTCCGCGGTCGCCGATCTCACCCAGGACAGCCTCATCGATGACATGGCTGCCCGTGCGCTGGGGCTGCTCCCGGGGCGGTTCGCGCTGTGCGGCCTGTCGATGGGCGGCTATGTCGCGCAGGCGATCATGCGGCTTGCCCCAGCCCGCGTGACCCGACTCGCATTGTTCGACACCTCGGCGCGCGCCGACACGCCAGAGCAGTCGCGCAGGCGACGCGGGCTGATGGCGATGACGCGCGGCAACCGGTTTCGCGGCGTCACGCCCAAGCTGCTGCCGCAATTGCTGCATCCGGACCGGCTGACGGATGACGTTCTGTGTCAGGACGTGCTGGATATGGCCGAACGGGTGGGGCGGGAGGCATTTCTGCGCCAACAATCGGCCATCCTCTCCCGCATCGATTCACGGCCTTATCTCGGGCGGATCACCTGCCCGACACTGGTGGGTGTCGGTGAGGCCGATGCGGTGACGCCGCCTGCGATGGCCGAGGAGATCGCCAGCCTGATTCCGGCCGCAAATCTGGTGCAGTTTGCTCAATGCGGCCATCTGCCGCCAATGGAGCGGCCAGATGACGTCAATGAAATACTTCGAAACTGGCTGGCTTTAAGATAATCGGTCTATGCTGGCTGTAAGTTGGTTCTGAATGAGGTAAAGATTCAGATGCGCAAATTTGTTCTCGCTGCTGTTGCCGTGGCTATCGCTGCTGGCGCAGTGTTGGCTCCGAGCCCGGCCGAGGCTTGGTGGCGCGGTCCTGGTATCTTCTTTTTCGGCCCGCCAATTGTGATTGGCCCGCCGGTGGTCTACGCGCCGCCGCCGCCGGTGATTTATGCCCCGGCCCCGGTCTATCAACCGGCCCCGGCCTATGCGGCGGCTCAGACATGTTATGCGGCGGCTTATATCTGCCCGCTTGACCAGCCGACGCCGGTTGGCGGCCCGTGCTCCTGCCCGACCAATCAGGGCCGGGCTTACGGACGCGCGCGGTAGCGCCGCGTTCGAGTGATACCAACGGCTGCATTGTTTGACCGCCCGCCCCGACATTTGTCATCGCGAGCGCAGCGTCGCGATCCACCGACAGCGTGGCGCCGAGACTTTGCCATCGATGGATTGCGACGGCCCCCATGGGGCCTCGCAATGACGCTCTGGTAGGTTGGCCAACACGGCGCTTGGCATCATTCCGCCGGAGAGGGTGCCACCTTGGAGCCTGCTTTTCTTTTGCCAGGGCTCATCGCCAGATAGATCGCGGGCGTGGTGTAGAGGGTGAGCACCTGGCTGACCATCAGCCCGCCAATGATCGCAATCCCCAGCGGTTGACGCAGTTCCGAGCCGGTGCCGAAGGACAGCGCCAATGGCAGCGCGCCCAGAATGGCGGCCAGCGTGGTCATCAAAATCGGGCGGAATCGTTCGAGGCAGGCGGCATGGATCGCCTCATGTGGCGACATGCCGTGCTGGCGTTCCTGCTCCAGCGCGAAATCGATCATCATGATCGCGTTTTTCTTCACGATCCCCATCAGCAGCAAAATCCCGATGATGCCCATGATCGAGAAATCGGTGTGGGTGACCAGCAAGGCGAGCAGCGCGCCCAGGCCAGCAGAGGGCAGGGTGGAAAGGATGGTGATCGGCTGCCGCAGACTCTCGTAGAGCACACCGAGCACGATGTAGATTGTCAGCAGGGCGGCGGCCATCAGCAAAGGCTGCGATTTCAGGCTGTCACCCAGGAAACGCGCATTGCCGCCGAACTCGCCGCGCAAGGTCTCCGGCATCCGCATCTCGATCTCGGCCTCTCGGATCGCCTCAATGGCCGGGCCGATGGGTGCGCCGGGTGCGACGTTGAAATCGATGGTGTTGGACGGGACCTGGCCCAGATGCTGAATCGCCAGCGGTGCCAATCCTGGTTCGACTTTGACCACCGAGCGCAATGGCAGCAGCACGCCGCCGCGCCCTGGCACCCGCATCTGATCAAGTGCTGCCGTGTCGCGTTGCAGCCTGGGCAGGGTCTCCTCGACCACGCGATATTGGTTGCGCTCGGTGTAGATGATCGAGATCTGCCGCTGCGAGAAGGCGTTGCTGAGCACGTTGTCAATCGCCGCCACCGACACGCCCAGCCGCGAGGCGGCAGCGCGGTCGATGACGATATTGGCCTGCGGCGAGGCACGATCCATATCGGAGGCAACGTCGAAAATGCCGGGCAGGCTGCGCAGCTTCTCCGTCATTTTCTGCGACCATTCGCGCAATTCCGGCAGGTCGCGGTCGAGCAGATTGTATTCGTTGGACGTGCCGTTGCCCGCGCCGCCGCGCAGATCCTGCGCCGAGAACAGGAAGGTCTGAATCCCGGCCAGTGCTGTCAGCTTTGGGCGCAGCCGGGCGATCACCTGCTCGGAGGTGACCATGCGCTCCTCCAGCGGCTTCATCCCCACGGTGAGCTGGCCGCGATTGGGCGAGGAGAAACCACCCGAGACGCCAATGGTCGAGCCGACATCGGAGACCGCCGGGTCGGCGAGGATGATATCGACCACCTTCGCCTCAAGTGCTGTCATCGCGGTGAACGAGATATCTGGGTCCGCCACCGTGCGGCCTTGGATCAGCCCGGTGTCCTGGGTGGGGAAGAAGCCTTTCGGCACGATAATGTAGAGTTCCACCGTCAGCGCGATGATCCCCAGCGTGACACCCACCATCACCCGCTGATGCCGGATGCCCCAGCCCAGCGTGCGGGCATAGAAGCCCTGCATCGCGCGGAACCCGTCATCGACCGCCTTGTCGATGGGCGTCCACCAGGTTTTGCGCGCCGGGCGATCATGCATGAACTGGCCGCAGATCATCGGCGTCAGGCTCAGCGACACCACGGCGGATATCGCAATTGCCATCGCCAGTGTGGTGGCGAATTCATGCAGCAGACGGCCGAGAATGCCGCCCATGAACAGCAATGGGATGAAGACTGCGATGAGCGAGATCGAGATCGACATCACGGTGAAGCCGATCTGGCGCGCGCCGAACAAAGCGGCCTCCATCCGTCCCATGCCGCGCTCGCGCAGGCGCACGATGTTCTCGATCATCACGATGGCGTCGTCGACGACGAAGCCGACCGAGATGGTCAGCGCCATCAGCGAGAAATTGTCGAGCGCAAAACCCTCGAACCACATCGCGGCCAGGGTGCCCGCAATCGACAGCGGGACGGTGCATCCGGCAGCGATGGTCGGCACCGCCCGGCGCATGAAGAGCAGCACCACGATCAGCACGAGGGTCACCGATATCGCCAGCGTGATCTGCATGTCGTTGATGCTGGCGCGGATCGTGCCGGTGCGGTCGGATAGGATCGTCGTCTTGATGCCGGCGGGCATCCAGGCCTGAAGCTGCGGCAGGGCAGCGCGCAGCCGGTCGGTGGTCTCGATCACGTTGGCGTCGATGGTCTTGGTCACCGTCAGCAGAATGGCGGGCTTGTCGCCGAGCTGGGCGGAGAGGCGGACATTGGCGACGCTGTCGATCACCCGCGCCACGTCCTTCAGCCGGACAGTGGCACCGTTGTGCGATTTGAGGATGATCCCGGCATAGTCGGAGGCGCGGCTGATCTGGTTGTTCAGCCCGATGCTTTCGGCGCGCTCCGGCCCATCGAAGCCGCCCAATGCGCCATCGGTGTTGGCGGTGCGGATGGCGGTGAACACGTCTTGGCTCGACAATCCGGCGGCCTGCAACGATGCCGGGTCGAGCTGCACCCGCACGGCGGGCTTCTCCGCGCCGTTGATCTGCACCTGGGCCACACCCTCCACCTGGGAGAGTCGCTGGCCGAGGATCGAATCGGCGGCGTCGAACAAGGCACCCGGCGAAAGGGTGTCCGAGGTCAGCGCGATCGTCATGATCGGGGCGGAGGCCGGGTTGAATTTGCGGAAATAGGGTCGCGTCGGCAGGTCGGACGGCAGATCGGTGGTGGCGGCGTTGATCGCCGCCTGCACGTCATGTGCGGCCGAGTCGAGTTTGCGGCTGATGTCGAACTGGACGATGACGGTGGTGGAGCCGATCACCGAGGTGGAACTGATATTCGTCACGCCGCCGATCTCGCCGAGGCGGCGTTCCAGTGGGGCGGCAATCGAGTTCGCCATCGTCTCCGGATCAGCTCCCGGGCGGGCGGCGAAGACGACGATGGTCGGGATCTCCACGCTCGGCAGTGGGGCGACCGGCAGGAAATTATAGGCCACCCCGCCCGCGATCAGCAGCCCGAGGGCAAGCAGGCTGGTAGCGATCGGCCGCAGGATGAAAAGGGCCGAGAAGTTCATTCCCCGCCACTCCGGTTGACGATGGCTCTCAATTCGTCATTGCGAGGAGGGAACCGACGAAGCAACCCAGGAGTCATTTGGCGGCTCTCCTGGGTTGCTTCGTCACTGCGTTCCTCGCAACGACGGGAGGACTAAAGCCCGTAAGCCCGCTTTGCCTTCCGCACCAGATAATCGAAATTCACTTGGAACTGATCCGGCCGCGTGACCTTGTGGCGCAGGGCGAGCAC
>CAITEF010000583.1 GCA_903891315.1 uncultured Rhodospirillales bacterium
ACTCTGCGCGATCAACCCTGACGCCCCGTTCGATTTCGGCGAACTTGGCTATCTGCTGCCGCGCGATGCAACCTGGAAGGCCTATGTCGACCAGTGGCTGCATATCGGCGGCGAGAATGGCGAGCGGGCGAAGATCGTGGGGAAGTGGCTGAATTGAGACGGGTCGTCATTGCAAGAAGCGGAGCGACGAAGCAACCCAGGGGGAGGTGAATGCAACTCCTGGATTGCTTCGCTGCGCTCGCAATGACGCGATGTTAAGGCTCAGTCGATCCGCTTCAACCCGGTGGCGAAGCGCTTCCAATTGCGCACATAGCCCGCCGCGCCGCTGAGCAGCTTGGCGCGGGTGGCGTCGTCCAGTTCACGCACCGCCTTGGCCGGGCTGCCCACGATCAGCGAGCCGGGCGGGAATTCCCTGCCTTCGGTGACCAGCGCATTGGCGCCGACGATGCAGCCATCGCCGATCTTGGCGTTGTTGAGGATCGTCGCCCCCATGCCGATCAGCACGCCGTTGCCGATGGTGCAGCCATGGATGATGGCGTGGTGGCCGATGGTGCAGTCCGTGCCGATTGACAGCGGCAGACCGCGGTCCGTGTGCACCATCGCGCCATCCTGGATGTTGGTGCGCGCGCCGATTCGCATCGGATCATTGTCCCCGCGCAGGACCGCGCCGAACCAGATGCCGACATCCTCTTCGAGAATGACGTCGCCGATCACGTGCGCATCGGGGGCAATCCAGTATTTGCCCGCGCCCGGAAGCTGCGGGGCTTTGCCATCGAGAGCGTAGATCGGCATTGGGGTCTCCTCGTTTGGTCCATCTTGCGGGACGTTTGCTATAGCCAGACACGATGTCTCGCGCTGATTTCGACATGTGCGCAATCGTCACCTGTCGTCTAGATTGAAAATGCAGCATTCTGCCCGCACGAACAGGATGCAAAATATTCGCCGGAGGAACGACACGATGAGCGAGACAATCCGCCTTCCCTGGTATCGCCAGCTCTACGGGCAGGTGCTGATCGCAACCGTGCTCGGCATTCTGTTCGGCGAGTTCTTCCCGGTCAGCGGCAACGCGCTCAAGCCTCTCGGTGACGCCTTCATCCAGGTGATCCGCATGGTGATCGCACCCATCATCTTCTGCACCGTGGTGCATGGCGTGGCGAAGATGGGCGATATGCGGCGCGTGGGCCGGGTGGCGATCAAGGCGATTGTCTATTTCGAGGTGATCACCACCATCGCGCTCGTCATGGCGCTGGTCGCCGTGATCCTGCTGCAGCCTGGTGCCGGAATGCATATTGATCCTTCGAAGATCAACACCGCCTCGATCAAGACCTACACGGCAGCGACCGAGCATCTGACGCCCGTCGAGTTCCTGATGAACATCATCCCGGCCTCGGCGGTGGGTGCGTTCGCGGCGGGGAACATTCTGCAGGTGCTGTTCTTCTCGGTGATGTTCGCCTTCGGTTTGGTCATGGTGGGTGAGCGTGGCAAGCCGCTCATTGCGGTGATCGACGGTGCCTCCGCCGTGCTGTTCAAGATCGTCGGCATCATCATGAAGTCGGCTCCGATTGCGGCGTTTGGCGCGATGGCGTTCACCGTGGGCGCCTTCGGCACCGCGTCTTTGTTGTCGCTGGCCAAGTTGCTGGGCGAATTCTGGCTGGTTTGCGCGGTGTTCAACCTTGTCGTGCTCGGCACGGTGGCCAAGCTCGCCGGGTTCTCGGTGCTGCGGCTGATGGTGTATTTCAAGGAGGAATTGCTGCTCATCCTCGCCACCACCTCGTCCGAGACCGTGCTGCCGCAGCTGATGCGCAAGCTGGAAGCGGCAGGCTGTGAGGAGAGCGTGGTGGGTCTGGTGATCCCGACCGGCTATTCGTTCAACCTCGACGGCACCAGCCTCTATCTCGCCACCGCCGCTGTGTTCCTGGCCCAGGCGACGGACACGCAGCTGAGTTGGGAACAGTTGCTGACGCTGCTGGCAGTGTTGTTGCTCACCTCCAAGGGGGCTGCAGGAATTGCCGGTGCCGCATTCGTGGTGCTGGCGGCCACACTGTCCACCATGCAGACCATCCCGGTGGCGAGCGTGGCTCTGGTGCTTGGCATTCACCGCTTCATGTCGATGGCGCTGACCTTCACCAATGTGGTGGGCAATGGGGTTGCGACGATTGTGGTCTCCAAATGGGAGAACGCGCTGGATACCGACAAGCTGGCGGCGGCTTTGGGCGGCAAGAAGGGTTGAATCTTACCCTTCGGCTCGTCTTTGTGAGGAGCGAAGCGACGACGCATCCCATCGAAGCCCGAGGCGGCATTTCGATGGGTTGCTTCGTCGCCTTCGGCTCCTCGCAATGACGGCAAAAAAAGTTCTTCGATTACAAACTCTTCACCATGCCTTTGAAAAACCGATACGCCCCGTAGGCGATCGCCATATATTCGCGCCCGTATCCCCTGGGCCACGTGCCGGAGGTTTTGAGCGAGTAGTAAACGAACACACCGGCCACGAACAACGCGCCGCCAACCAGCATGTCGTACCAACCGGATTGTTCCCAGTCATCTGCGACAGCCACCGGGGGCGGGCGCGGCGGATGCGGTTCGGACATGGTCTCGATTGACGGGCCGAACTCGACATAGCCGGTGGTGCCATCCTGCAGGCGAACCCGCAACCAGGCGTGATCTCCCCCGCCAATGTGGTGCTCAATCTCGAACTCCTCGCCGACATGAAGTGTCCGCACCACACTGGAGTTCTCACCGGCAGCGATGTGGCAGTCGACAGGTTGGATGATACAGCGCGACCGCATTGCGTGGTGTCTATCCCCAACCAGCCGATGTCATGAAACACCGCCAGAGGCGGCATCGGGCGGTTGCTTCGGTGCGAAACAGGCGAACAACTCCACATCCGCTGGCCGCATCCAGGCAAACAGCGCCGCACCGACAACGAGCCCGGCGACATGCGCGGCATAGGCGACGCCATCGCCTTGCTCCAGACCGCCCAACACAATTTGCAGCACTGCCCAGGCCCCGATCAGCCAATAGGCGTCGATCATGAAGACGAACCAGCCGACCAGCGTGTGCACTTTCTTGCAGGGGCGATACATCACATAGGCAGCCAAAATCGCGGCGATCGCGCCGGATGCGCCGATCTCGGTCAGGGTCGAATCGTAAGAGAGCAGCGCGTAGATCAGTCCCGACAGCACGCCACCCGCCAGATAGAACAGAAGAAACCGCCCGCGCCCGAGCACCTCCTCGATGTCGTCGGCAAAAATCCAAATGAACAGCATGTTGCCAAGCAGGTGAACCCAACTGCCGTGCAGGAACATCGCGCTGAACAGCGTCAGCGGCTGCAGGACATCATGCGTCGAGAACATGCGCAGCAGGTCTGGCGGCGTGATGCCGAACCGATCGACGATTACATCCGCACCGTCCTCGGGCAGCGAGGCTATGTAGGTGAAGATCGCCACGTTCAGCGCGATCAGCCCCCAGCTGACCAAAGGCAGGCGCTGCTTTTCGAACGGGTTTTCGTCCCAGAGCGGAAGAATCATGCGCCTGCTTTCACTCTGGCAACAACAAGGTGGCGACTTGTTTGCGCATGAAGTTCACGCTCTCGCCGACGAGCCGAAACGTCGCCGCATTTCCGCTGGTTCGCAGGACAAACCGGAACCGCCGATTGCTGCGCGCGGCGACGATCTCCAGCGTGCGGGGTGATGCCGTGTCGAGCCGGTTGCGCAGCGCGGCCAGATCGCCGATCCGGTCCAGCCCCTCGGCACGCGGGGTGACGTGGTCCTCGCCGGTAATCGCGTCGGTGACCACATGGCGGGCGACGATGATGGAGGGCAGCAATTCGGTATCCAGGCTGATATCGAGATCGCTGAGCCGCCATTGGCATCGCAACGCCCCGGCGGCCGGGCCGGATTTGGCGGATTGCGCATCGATCAACTGCTCGAAGCCGGGGCTGATATCCGCGCTGCCCATCCGGTCGCAGAGGGTGGCGGCGTCCTCGCTGTGGGCGACGGGGGACAGTAACAGCACCGCCAGCAGACAGGCCATTTGCATCATCCGGCAATCGCTGCCTGCCTCGCGCATCAAGTTGCTTTCGGTCGGAATGGGTCGGGGCGGCTTGGACTAGTCGCAACTATCACCGCTGCACGCCGCCGCGAAGCCCAGCTTCCCGAGCACGCGATGCCCCGGCGCGGTGACGGCGAGGCCAGCGGCGAGGAGGGCGATGGCGGCGATAAGGGGGAGGGATTTTTGTCGGATGGGCATGGTTCTCTCCGTTTCTACGTGGCGCCGGGCCACTCCAAACCGTCATTGCAAGCGCAGCGCAGCAATCTATCGCTGGGCGGCTGGGTCGCGGTGGATTGCTGCGCTGCGCTTGCAATGACGGGGTGGTGGCGGGTCAATCCGAACTTATCCTACGGGTTGCCGGTCGCAGCCACAGCCAGCGTCACAACGGCTTGTTGCGCAAACGAAGATGAAACCTGCGAAAAAACATTCCACTGCATGCGAGGAAAATGCAAGCAACGCCGAGGGCTGCGAAGTCGAGTGGATGGCGCGCGAGATAGCCAAGATTTTCCCAGGCCGCGAAACCCAATCCCACCGCCGCGACAAACACCGCCCGCGCCAGCACCACGCCCCAGGGCTGGCCAGCGAGATGGACCAGCGGGAGGATGAGCGGGATGATCTGGCGGGTGATGAAAAGTGCGGCAATGCCGGCGAGGAAGGCCAGCAGATTCATCCGGCGTTCCTGTGCAGCTTGTTACTGCGCCGTCGTTACCACACTGAACGTCACACCTGCTTGTTTTTGCAGATAGCCGATCACCCCGAAGATATTGCGCGCCTGCGGGTTGCCGCGTGGGCCGAACATCCGGATCAGGCTTTTGGGTTGCGTGCCGAGCGCCTCGCCGAGCTTTTCGAAGCCGATGGTGGCCTTGATGTAATCGCGCAACACGGCCTTTCCGGTGTCGAGATCGCCGGAAAGCAAGGTTTCAACGCCTTCGCGCAGAAGGGCGGTGCCGAACTCTGGGTCAGAGATGATACGGTTCTGGACGAGATCCTTGAAGCTGCGGGTCAGTGCCATGTGATCTCCTCCGATTTGCGGTCCCGATAATCAGCCCAGAAAGCCTTGGCTGAAGCGATATCAGTGGCTTGTCGCTTCTTGGTGCCGCCGGCCAGCAGGATTACCAGCGTAGCTCCGTCCATTCCGAAATGGACCCGATAGCCTGGGCCAAAATCGATCCGATACTCCAGCACACCCTCTCCGACACCTTTGACATTGGAGAAATTGCCCAGCTCCAGACGAACCAACGCAACGCTGACCTTCGCCGCAACGACCCGGTCCAGACTGGCAAACCATCGTTCAAACAGGGAACGACCGCTCTTGTCTCGATAGATCCGCAATTCCGGCTGATGTAAAGGTAACATGTGTGATACCTACATTCAAGTTCGGAGGATTGCCGATCTGGCAAGATATCAGCCCAGCAACTTGATCTGCATTCCTGCATTTCCCTGGCTTGCAAGTGGACTGGAAACCCCACCATTGCCCCGCCCGCCCCCCTGGGCTATCCCCTCCCGCTCACCATCCCCCCGAACCCGTCGAGTCCGCCGTATGTCCGTGATGTCCGATATCTGGATCCGCAAGATGGCGACCGAGCACGGCATGATCGAGCCGTTTGTCGAGGCCCAGAAGCGGGAGGGCGTGATATCTTATGGGCTGTCGTCCTACGGCTATGACGCGCGCGCCTCGGACGATTTCAAGATCTTCACCAATGTCGATTCAGCGGTGATCGATCCGAAGAATTTCAGCGCGGAGAGCTTTGTCGACCGCAAAGTCCCGGTATGCATCATCCCGCCGAACTCCTTCGCGCTCACCCACACGGTCGAGTATTTCCGCATCCCGCGCGACATCTTGGTGGTCTGTCTCGGCAAATCGACCTATGCGCGCTGCGGCATCATCGTCAACGTCACGCCGCTGGAGCCCGAATGGGAAGGGCAGGTGACGATCGAGATTTCCAACACCACCCCACTGCCCGCCAAGATCTACGCCTTCGAAGGCATCTGCCAGTTTCTGTTCTTCCAGGGTGATCAGCCCTGCGAGACCAGCTATGCCGACAAGGCGGGCAAATACATGCGTCAGACCGGCGTATCCTTGCCCCGAATGGGCTGAGAGAGACCCTTATCATGGACCGTATCCGCATTCGTGGCGGCAATCCGCTCAACGGCGAGATCCACATCTCCGGGGCGAAGAACGCGGCCCTGCCGCTGATGACCGCAGGCATGCTCACCGATGAGCGCCTCGTGCTCTCCCGCGTACCGCTGCTCGCCGACACGCAGACGATGGGCGAATTGCTGCGCCAGCACGGCACCGAAGTGGCACCCTCCGGCAATGATCCGCGCACGCTGTCCATCGGCGGCGTCATCACCAACACCGAGGCGCCCTACGACATCGTGCGCAAGATGCGCGCCTCCATCCTGGTGCTCGGCCCGCTGCTGGCTCGCACCGGCGAGGCCCGCGTCTCGCTGCCCGGCGGCTGCGCCATCGGAACCCGCCCGGTGGATCTCCACCTCAAAGGGTTGGAGCAGATGGGCGCAGTGATCGAGCTTGATGCCGGCTATATCAATGCGAAGGTCAAAGGTCGCCTTAAGGGTGCCACCATCGTCTTCCCGATGCCGAGCGTCGGTGCGACCGAGAATTTGTTGATGGCCGCAGCCCTGGCCGATGGCCGCACCGTGCTCGCCAATGCGGCGCGGGAGCCCGAGATCAGCGATCTGTGCGATTGTCTGGTGGCGATGGGCGCGCAGATCACCGGCATCGGCACCGACAAGATCACCATCGACGGCGTCGAACGCCTGCATGGTGCCGAGCACGAGGTTATCCCCGACCGCATCGAGACCGGCACCTTCGCCTGTGCGGCGGCGATCACCGGCGGCGCGCTGCATCTGACCGGCGGGCGGATGGATCATCTGGGGGCCGTGGTGCGCACGCTTGCCGAGGCCGGGGTCGAGATCACCGAGACGCCGACCGGGCTGATGGTCAAGCGGCTCAACGGGCTGCACGGCGTGGACGCGATCACCGAGCCTTATCCGGGTTTCCCCACCGATATGCAGGCGCAATACATGGTGCTGATGTCGGTCGCCGAGGGGGCATCGCTGGTCACCGAGACGATCTTCGAGAACCGCTTCATGCATGTGCCGGAACTGAACCGGATGGGGGCGAACATCAACGTGCACGGCAAATCGGCCATTGTGCGGGGGGTGAAGCAGCTCTCCGGCGCGCCGGTGATGGCGACCGATTTGCGCGCCTCGGTGTCGCTGGTGCTGGCGGGCCTCGTGGCCAAGGGTGAGACCATCGTCAATCGGGTCTATCACCTCGATCGCGGCTTCGAGCATGTCGAGCGCAAGCTCGCCGCCTGCGGGGCGGACATAGAACGGATACCGGGTTGAGGCTTCCCAGCCCGACGAGGCGCGGGCTAGAAGCGCCGCGAACGGAGGTTTTCCGATGACCGCGGTGTTCCCGAGCCTGCAACAGCAGAGCGACGCACAGACCAAACTCGTGTTGGCGCTGCCGAAAGGCCGCATTCTGGAGACCTGCGACAAGGTGCTGGAGAAGGCGGGCATCCGGCCGGAGCCTGATCTGTTCAATGAGAGCAGCCGCAAGCTGCGCTTCGTGACCAATCACAGCGAACTCGATGTCGTGCGCGTGCGCAGCTTCGACGTCGCCACCTTCGTCGCCTTCGGCGGTGCGCAGATCGGGATTTGCGGCTCTGACGTTCTGATGGAGTTCGACTATCCGGAAATCTATGCGCCACTGGATCTCGACATCGCCAAATGCCGGATCTCGGTGGCTGAGCCGGTGGCGACAGCGGGCATGGATGATCCCTCGACCTGGTCGCGGGTGCGGGTGGCGACGAAATATCCCAACATCACCAAGCGGCATTACGCGACGCGCGGCATTCATGCCGATGTGGTGCATCTTAATGGTGCGATGGAAATCGCCCCGAGCCTGGGTCTGACGCGCCAGATCGTTGATCTGGTGGACACGGGCCGCACGCTGAAAGCAAACGGGCTGGTCGAGACCGAGGTGATCCACCTGATCTCCAGCCGCCTGATCGTCAACCGCACCGCGCTGAAGACTCGCCCAGAAGAGATCGGCAACTGGATCGCGCGGTTCCGTGAGGCGCTGACCACACCGTGAAGTTCCTATCGACCACCGATTCCGGCTTCGACGCGACATTCGACGCGCTGCTCGCTGAGCGCGACACCGCGCAGGACGTGCACGCCCCGGTCGCCTCCATCCTTGCCGATGTGAAGCAGCGCGGCGATGCGGCGGTGATCGACTGCACCGCGCGTTTTGATCGTCTGACGCTCACGCCCGCCACGCCGCGCGTCACCGAAGCTGAAATCCAGGCAGCCCTCGAAGCGGTGCCCGCCGATCTGATGGCAGCACTCGACCTCGCCGCCGCGCGCATCGAGGCATTTCATCGGGCACAACTGCCGCAGAATTTGG
>CAITEF010000584.1 GCA_903891315.1 uncultured Rhodospirillales bacterium
CCCGCGTTCGGCGCGCCTTTGGTCCGCGCCCGCTTCGCGCGGGCCTTCTGCGATGCCAATCGCGAGAAATGGGAGCTCGACCCGGCGATGTTCGCCGAACGGCTGCCGGATTGGGTCAATGCCCACAGCCCGCGCGTGGCGGTCGGACTCGGCACGGTGGCCAAGGTGGTCTCGTCGGGTGAGACGATTTATCGCGGCAAATTGGCATTCTCCGAGGTGGTCGAGCGCATCGAACTCTGCTGGCAGAGCTTTCACGACGCGCTCAACGCCCAGATTGTCGAAACGCGCACGCGATTCGGGGCCGTGCTTCTGATCGACTGCCACTCAATGCCGGTCTCCAGCCAGACTCGCGGTGACCGTGTGGACGTGATCCTGGGCGACGCACACGGCACCGCCTGCGCCCCATCGCTGATCCAATACGCTGAGGCGCGGCTGCGGGAGCTCGGGTTCCGGGTGCGGCGCAACGACCCCTATGCCGGTGGCTATATCACCCGCCATTACGGGCGTCCGCGCGAGGGCGTGCACGCGATGCAAATCGAGATCTGCCGCTCTCTTTATATGAATGAGGCGCATTACACGAAGACGGCGGATTTCCAGGATGTGCAGCTGCGCCTGGAGCGCTTCACCGCGCAGATGATCCTGCACGCCGCGTCCCTGGCCGGCTAAGCCCGCGGGCAAAAAAAGTGGCGGTGCCCGAGAGCACCGCCAAGTTTAGGGAGGAAACGTCCAAGAAAGCAGCAGTGGTAAAACCATCATGCTGCGATGCACAAGGTATGAGTCCCCTAAGCGTTATGCAAGTGATTTTTTGCAATGCAGCATAAAAGAGTTTCCGCCGAACGGCCTGGAGAGACGTAACAAAATCTTAAGGTTACGGCCGTATCCTGACCCAATGCGGCACCCCCCCTCCTGCTTCAACGCCATCCGACTCGGACTGATTCATCTGGTCTGTCTGATATTTCATGGCCTTATTCAGACATCCCACGCCGATGTCATTGCACAAACGCGCCAAACGGGCACGACCCTGCAGGCGAGGGATGGTATCGCTCAACAATGTGAAGCGGCCGCGATGGTCGCCGGGCGAATGGCAGGCATTCCGGAACATGTGCTTCCGGCGATCGCTCTGGTGGAAAGCGGTCGGCGCGGCGCCGATGGGCGGATGCATCCGTGGCCCTGGAGCATCAACGTCGCGGGCACCGACCACGTCTTCGACTCCCGCGCCGAGGCGGTGGCCGCGGTGCGCGCTGCCCAGGAATCCGGAACAAAATCCATCGATATTGGCTGCCTGCAGGTCAATCTGGCGCATCATCCGCACGCCTTTGCCACGCTGGAGCAGGGCTTCGATCCGATGACCAACGCGATCTATGCCGCCTCGTTCCTGCGCGATTTGCACGCGCAATCCGGCTCCTGGGCCAAGGCGATTGCCGAATACCACTCCGCCACCCCCGCCTTGGGGGAGGCTTATCGTCAGAAGGTGATGGCCGTGCTGAATCGGACCGGCACTGATTTGCCCGCCAATGTCACAGCCGAAGCAGCTATCCCGCATGCCGCAGGCTGGGCCGAGGCACGCGGCCTGCTCTCCGGCGGCAGCCGAGCGCTGACAGCCCCGATGGCCGGTGCCACCGGACGCGGATTGGACGCCTATCGCGCCCGCCCGGTGCCGGTGACGGGCCAGATCGGCAAAAGCAGCGGCTGACCGCATGGGATCGCGCCCCACCTGATGGGATGACGCCCCACCGTCAGGCGCAGTTGTCGCCGTTCTGCCATAAAGATTGACGTGGCAGGCATCGCGGCGCATCTCAACGCCGCCAGACGGTTGGACGACCGCTGTCGGATGCAAATCCGGTGGAGGAAAGTCCGGGCTCCACGGAGATACGGTGCCGGCTAACGGCCGGCGGGGGCGACCCCAGGGACAGTGCCACAGAAAACAAACCGCCGGGACCGGAACTCCTTCGGGAAAGCCGCTTCAGGCAAGGGTGAAACGGTGCGGTAAGAGCGCACCGCGCTGCTGGTAACAGTGGCGGCAGGGCAAACCCCACCGGGAGCAAGACCGAATAGGAGCGGCCGGCGGCTGTGCCAAGGTGAAAACCAGGGGCAGTGACGCAGGGGCATTTCCGCCCTGTCGCTCGGGTTGGTCGCGCGAGGCGTGCAGCAATGCACGCCCCAGAGGAATGGTCGTCTCGTGCCTCGGCACGAACAGAACCCGGCTTACAGACCGTCTGGCACCCTCTGCCCGCTTGCGCGAATTCGTGACCGGACACAGCGAATCTGCGACTCCCCCCCTTCAAGAACAACCCATTGTAATTCCACTATTTTCAATTTTCCGCGCCGAGTCGCAATTCCAGATTCGGCTTGTGGTGGGGCACTGTCCCATGCTACATCCACACAATCCCAGTTGGATGTGGCAGGGACGCGGGCGGGCCGCGCGGTTGCATCCAACGGGAAGGCGCGCAGCAGGAAAGCCCAGACGGGCAATGAGCTTCTTTTTTGGTCAGCAGAGCAGCCGGTTGGACGCGAAGGGGCGGGTGAGCATTCCCGCCTCCTTCCGGCAGACCCTGCGTGACCGCGGGATGTCCCAGGATGCGCCCAAGCTGATCCTGCGCTGCCATCACCAATATGATTGCGGTCAGGGCCAGTCGGCGGCGGATTTCGATATCGAATTCGCCCAAATCCAGGCCCTTCCGAAATTCAGCGCCGAACGCAACGCAATGAGCAAGGCGCTGCTCAGCACCGCCCAACTCGTCCCCATCGACCGTGAAGGCCGCGTCGTGTTGCCGGATGCCCTGCTGCAAAAGGCCAAAATCACCGACGCCGTGCTGTTCGTCGGCATGGGCGAGGCGTTCGAGATTTGGGAGCCCGAGGCCTATGCCCGCGCCGAGGCCGCGGCGGTGGAACTTTCGGCCCATGTCCAGCTCCCGGCGGTGCCGCAATGAGCGGTCATATCCCCGTCCTGCTCGCCGAGGTGTTGCAGCATCTGGCTCCCGCCCCTGGCGAGACGCATCTCGACGGCACGTTCGGCGGCGGCGGTTATGCGGCGGCGATCCTGACCACCGGGGCCACGCTCTGGGCGATTGACCGTGATCCCGACGCGATCGCGCGCGGTGCGCCGCTGGCGGCGATGCATCCCGGCAAGCTGCATCTGCTCCAAGGCGGTTTTGCCGACATGGAGAGCCTGCTCGCGGCGCAGGACGTCACCCAGCTTGACGGTGTGGTGCTCGATCTCGGAATCTCCTCCTTCCAGATCGACGACCCGCAGCGCGGTTTCTCATTCCGGTTTGATGGCCCGCTCGACATGCGCATGGCCCGCAGCGGCCCATCCGCCGCTGATTTGGTCGCCGAACTCTCCGAGATCGAGCTTGCCGACACGCTCTATCGCTACGGCGACGAACGCGCCTCGCGGCGGATCGCGGGGGCCATCGTGCGGGCCCGCAATCTCGCCCCCATCGTCACCACGCTGCAGCTTGCCGAAATCATCCGCTCGGTGATGCCAAAGGACAAAAAGGGCATCGATCCGGCGACGCGCTCGTTCCAAGCGCTGCGCATCCGGGTCAACGACGAGCTCGGCCAGATCGAACGCGCACTCGCCGCCGCCGCCAAGCTGTTGGCCCCCGGTGGGCGGCTGGTGGTGGTGTCGTTCCATTCGTTGGAAGACCGCATCGTTAAGCAGTTCATGATCGAGGCGGCGGGACGGACCCCTGCCCCCTCGCGCCATAATCCCGCAGGTTTGTTGGCCCGTGAGCCCTCGCATTTCCGCATGCTCACTCCGCGTGCGGTGGGGCCAAGCGACCGTGAAACTGCCACAAATCCGCGCGCTCGGAGTGCGAAGTTGCGTGCATTGCAAAAACTTGCGGAGGCCGCATGATCCGGCGCTTCACCCTTCTCTGCCTCGCAGGGGCCGCTGGCTCCGGCCTGCATCTGTATTCCGTCAAGCGCGACGCGCAGATGCAGGATCGCGAGATCACCCGCATCACGCGTGAGGCGAAGGAGGTGCGCAGCCATGCCTCCTTGCTGCATGCGGAATATGATCTGCTGAGCGACCCGGACCGACTGAAAGATCTCGCCTCGCAGGTGCTCAAGCTGCAGCCGACCGATCCGAAGCAATATGCCTCGCTGACCGATCTGGACAAGCGCATGCCCGCAATCGGCAATTTGCCAACCCTGCCCGCCGCGCCTGAGCCGAGCGTCGAGGCGGCCCCACCTCCAGCCCAGCCGGTGCTGCAGCCCGAGAAGGCTGACACAACCAGCGCGCCGCCGCCGGTCCTGGCGGAGAAGCACCCGGATGCGGGTTCTGACAAGGCGAGCCAACTGGCCCGCCTGATGGCCTCGCTTAGCCCGGCCCAGACCGCACCCGCATCGCCAGCGCCCGCGCCGCCTGCGCCGGTGGTTCAGGCCGCCGCAACGCCCGCCACGTCTCCGGCTCCGGCTCAGGCACCGCGTCCGGTGACCGTCGCGAAGCCGGTGGCCCCAACGATTGTGGCAGAGTCCCGTCCGTCGCCGCCGCGTCCGTCCGTACAAGCCGTGCCCGCGCCGATTCAGCGCCCGATGGAGATCGCCGCAACCCCGACGCCACGGCCGATTCCGGCGGCAATCCAGGCCACCAGCCAACCCGCACCCGCGCCCTATGTCGGCTCGGCCTTGGGGATGGCGCGGATGCGGGCCGCCCCGGCGCGTTATGTCCCACCGGCCGGGGATGACCGATGACCAAGGCCCCAGACGCCGCCACCCCGGCCCGCCGCTTCGGATCGCCGCGCTCGGCCTCCGTGCTGAAGGTTGAGGATGTCCGCGTCACCGCCCCCGATCTCGCCCGCCGTGCGGTGCTGGAAAAGACGCGCGGGCGCATTGTGCTGGCCGGGCTGTTCTTCGCATTGCTCTACGGTGCCGTCGATCTGCGTCTTGTTTGGGTGACGGTGGTCAACCCCAAGCTGCCCAAGCCGGTGGAATTCGCCGCCGCCCGCCCGGTGCAGCCGCCAGCACCACCAAAGCCGCCCGCCCCAATCGCACCCGCTGCGGCCGCCCCGATCGACGCCCCGCACGCCCGTCGCGCGATGATCACCGACCGCAATGGCGAGGTGCTCGCCTTGTCGCTGCCGACCGCCTCGGTGATTGCCGACCCACGGGTGATCCTCGACCCCGCCGATGCCGCGCACAAACTCAAATCCGTGCTGCCGCAGATCGACGAGGCCGCCACCGCCGCGCGTCTGGCCGACCGGAGCAAGAAATTCGCCTATGTCGAACGCCAAGTCTCGCCGCGTGACGAATTGGCGATCAACCATCTTGGTATTCCCGGCATCGACTTCCAGCACAGCGAAAAGCGCCGTTATCCGTTGGGCCGCCTCGCCGCCCAGGTGCTCGGCGGCGTCGATGTGGACAGCCACGGAATCGCGGGCATCGAGCGGCAATTCGATGAGCGGCTGACCAACGATTCCACCCCGCTGCGCCTGTCCATCGACGTGCGCGCCGAAGCGGTGGTGCGCGAGGAATTGCTGGCTGCGATGAAGGAATTCCAGGCCGAAGGGGCTGCCGGCATCATCATGGATGTCCGCACCGGCGAAGTCGTCGCGATGGTCTCACTGCCGGATTTCGACATCAACGACCCGCGCGACGCGACCCCGGAAGCTCGCCGCAACCGCGCCGTCGGCAGCGTCTATGAGCCGGGCAGCACGTTCAAGCTGCAGACCGTCTCGATGGCGCTTGACAGCGGCACGGTGCATATCTGGAACGGGTTTGACGCGACAAACCCGATCAAGATCGGTCGCTTCAGCATCAATGACTTTGAGGGCAAACATCGCTGGCTCGCAGTGCCGGAGATCATCGCCTACTCGTCCAATATCGGTGCCGCCCGCATGGCGGAGGCCACCGGCACGGCGGTGCAACGCGCTTGGATGGCCAAGATGGGGATGACGCAGCGCACCGGCATCGAATTGCCGGAAGCCGCCGCCACCCTGTTCCCGCCGGTCTCGAACTGGAAAGAGGCGGCCACGCTGACCATCGGCTTCGGCCACGGCATCGCCGTCACGCCTCTTCACGTCGTTGCAGGGACGGCTGCGATCTCCAATGGCGGCGTGCGCCTGCGCCCGACTTTGCTCGCCCAATCAAGTGACGATCTGCGCGCCAGCGGCACGCGGGTGATGCAGCAGAACACGTCGGACGTCGTGCGCAAGCTGATGCGACTGGTGGTCACCGATGGCTACGGCAAGGCCGCCGAAGTGCCGGGCTATTTCGTCGGCGGCAAGACCGGCACGGCAGAGAAGGTGACCGGTCACGGCTACAACAAGAAATCCAACGTCGCCGCCTTCATGAGCGTCTTCCCGATGAACGCGCCGCGCTACGCCGTCTACATGATGCTCGACGCCCCGCACGCCAACGCGGCCACCCATGGCTACGCCACAGCAGGCTGGGTCGCCGCCCCTGCCGCTGGTCGGGTGATCTCCCGCGTCGCGCCGATGCTCGGGCTGCTGCCGGAGACCGATCCGCAGGCTGGGATCACCCAGGCGAGCCTGAACATCCCGATGCAGCCCGGCCGCCCGGCCGGTGCCATCGCCACGCCGCCGCCCGCGCAACCGGCCCCGATGACACCGACACTGCACGATCTGCGTCACAATGCGAGCTATGTCCCGGCGCTGTCGGGGGCTCTGCATGCCGGGCAATGAGATACTTCGCCGGATTGGCCTGACCTTCAGCGGAATCACCGCCGACAGCCGTGCGGTGAAACCTGGCATGATCTTCGCAGCCCTTCCCGGGGCGAAGCTCGACGGCACCGCCTTCATCGCCCAGGCCGTGGCAAGCGGTGCGGTGGCCGTGCTCGCCCCGGACGGGACGATCTGGCCCCAGGACGTCCCGCAGCGGCGGCTAATCACCAGCGCCAATCCCCGCCGCGACCTCGCCTTGATCGCTGCCGAACTTGCAGGCCCTGGTCCGGACTGCGTCGTCGCCGTCACCGGCACCAACGGCAAGACCAGCACCGTCGATTTCCTGCGCCAACTCTGGACGCTCTCGGGTCGCAAGGCCGCCAGCCTCGGCACTTTGGGCGTGATCGCCCCCGGCCATGCGGGCGGCGGTGGGCTGACGACCCCCGATCCGGTGGCGCTCGCCCAGACGATGGCGATGCTGGCGCGCGAGGGCGTTACCCACGCTGCCATCGAGGCGTCGTCGCACGGTTTGCACCAATCCCGTCTCGACGGTGTCGCGATCGGTGCGGCCGGGTTCACCAACCTCACCCGCGATCATCTCGATTACCATCACACGATGGCCGAATATCGCGCTGCCAAATTGCGCCTGTTCGACATTTTGCTGCCGGAAGGTGCGGACGCCTTCGCCGCCGATGTGCTGGATGCCGAGACACTCGCCGCATTGCGGGATATTGCGGCACATCGACGCCTGAAGCTGCGCGTGGTCGGCGTCGAATCCGCCACGGCCCGCCCGGACGGCCAAATTCTAAGGCTAAACGGGCGCGAGGTATTTCTTCCCCTGGCCGGACGCTTCCAGGCCGACAATGTCGCAATGGCGGCGGCCTTGGCGGAGACCACCGGCATTGCCGATCCGATCACATTGTTCGGCCAGTTGCACGGCGTGCGCGGTCGCCTTGAACGCGCCGCCATGCTGCCCAACGGTGCCGCCGCCTATGTCGATTACGCCCACACACCGGACGCCATCGAACGCCTGATCGCAGCCCTCCGCCCGCACACCAGCGGTCGACTGGTGATCGTCTTCGGCGCGGGCGGTGATCGCGATCCCGGCAAGCGGCCATTGATGGGGCTGGCCGCGAAGGCAGCCGATGTCGCGATCATCACCGACGACAATCCGCGCAGTGAAAACCCCACCAGCATTCGGGCCGCCATCCGCGCTGCAATTCCGAACGCCTTGGAAATCGGCGACCGCGCCGCCGCCATCGCAGCCGGGCTGGAGATGCTGCGGGCGGGCGATGTGCTGGTCGTTGCGGGCAAGGGTCATGAACTCGGCCAGACCGTGGGCAACACCACCCTGCCGTTCGACGACGCCGCAGTAATCCGCCAATTGGCCGGTGTCGCATGAGCACGCTGTGGACAAGTTCCGATCTGATCGCGGCCACCTCCGGCACGATGGCACAGACATTCGCGGCCAACGGCGTGTCCATCGACAGCCGCACCGCCAAACCGGGTGATCTGTTCATCGCCCTGGTCGGTGAGAACGGCGACGGCCATCGTTTTGTCGCCAAGGCGCTGGAGAACGGGGCTTCGGGCGCTTTGGTTCACGCAATCCCCGCAGGCCTTGAGAACGCACCGCTTCTCAGGGTGGCGGACACTTTCACCGGGCTGCACGCGCTCGGCCACTCCGCCCGCGCCCGCTTCACTGGCAAGCTCGCCGCGATCACTGGCTCGGTTGGCAAAACGACGCTGAAGGAGATGCTGCGCTGCATCCTCGCAGCCCAGGCCGCAACCCACGCCGCCGAGGCGTCCTACAACAACCATTGGGGCGTCCCGCTCACTCTCGCCCGGATGCCTGCCCACGCGACCTACGCCGTCAACGAGATCGGTATGAACCACGCGGGCGAGATCGCCCCGCTCGCCCGCCTCGCCCGCCCGCATGTGGCGGCGATCTCGACCATCGGCACCGCCCATATCGGCAATCTCGGCAGCCAGGAAGCCATCGCCGACGAGAAAGCCAGCATCGCCGAGGGTCTAGAGCCCGGCGGCGTGCTGCTACTGCCCGCGGATTCTCCGTTCTACGGGCGGATGCGGGCGTCAACCACGCACCGCGTCGAGAGCTTTGGTAGCTCACCAACGGCCATCCATCGCCTTCTCGTAGCCCAACCCGACGCCGACGGCACCGATCTCACGCTCCGCGTCGGCGGCGTCGAATTGCAGTTCCGCCTGCGCGCCCCCGGCTTGCACATGGCCTCCAACGCCTTGGCCGCACTCGCCTGCGCGCATCTGATGGGAGCTGATCTGCTGGAGGGTGCCGCCACCCTCGCCGAGTTCAGCCCCGGAGCCGGACGCGGCGCACGGCGCGAGATCGAGATCCCGGCGGGCCGGATCACCTTGCTCGACGAGAGCTATAACGCGTCCACCACCGCCGTCCGCGCTGCTCTTGCCCTGCTCGGCATGGTGCGCGCCCCACGCCGCATCGCCGTCCTCGGCGACATGCTGGAAATGGGCGAGGCCGGGATTTCCGAACATGTTTCGCTGGCCGCAGACGTGGCCGCACATGCGGATCTGCTGTTCACCTGCGGCCCCTTGATGCGGCACCTGCATGATGCCATCCCCCCAGGGCAACGCGGTGCCCATGCGGTGGATTCGGCCAGCCTCGCGCCTCTGCTGCTGTCGGCTCTCGGCGATGGTGATGCGGTGCTGGTCAAAGGCTCTCTGGGCAGCCGGATGAAAACCATTGTCGGTGCGATCGAGGCCGCTCTGCCCGCGCCCGGCCAGCCCAAGGACCAGCGCTGATGCTGTTCAACCTCCTGCGCCCCTTCGCCAACGACTTCGCTTTGGCGAATCTGGTCCGCTATCTGACCTTCCGTTCCGGGGCCGCCTGCATGACGGCGCTCGTGCTCAGCCTCTTCTTCGGCCCAAGGCTGATCCGCTGGCTCAAATCCGTCCAAGGCGCCGGACAGCCGATCCGCCCCGACGGACCGGAGAGCCATCTGCTCACCAAGAAGGGCACACCCACGATGGGCGGTGTGCTGATTCTCTCGACGATGACGCTCTCCACCCTGCTCTGGGCCGATCTGCGCAACCAATATGTCTGGGCGGTGATGCTGGTCACCCTGGGATATGGCGCACTCGGTTTCGTTGATGACTACATCAAGCTGTCGAAAGCCTCATTTCGTGGCCTGTCCGGCCGCGGCAAGCTGATCGCGCAATGGAGCCTCGGCATCGGGGCTGCAATCTGGATCATGAGCATCACCCGCGAGCCGCTGGCCAGCGGGCTCGCTGTGCCGTTCTTCAAAGACGTGCTGATCCCGCTCAGCTACGCTTTCCCGCTGTTTGCCGCCTTCGTGATGGTGGGCTCCTCCAACGCGGTGAACCTCACCGACGGGTTGGACGGGCTGGCAATCGTGCCGACGATCATCGCGGGTGCGGTGTTTGCGCTGATCGCCTATCTGGTCGGCAACCACAATTTCTCCGATTACCTCAAGATCCGCGAAGTACCCGGCACCGGCGAGTTGGCGGTGTTCTGCTCGGCGATGATCGGCGCGGGTTTGGGGTTTCTCTGGTTCAACGCGCCGCCCGCCCGAGTCTTCATGGGCGACACTGGCAGCCTCGCCCTGGGTGGCGCGCTGGGTGCGATTGCTGTGGCCGTCAAACACGAGATCGTGCTGGCAATCGTCGGCGGGTTATTTGTGGTGGAAACCCTGTCGGTCGTCATCCAGGTGTTCTGGTTCAAGCGCACCGGGCGTCGGGTGTTTCTCATGGCGCCCCTGCATCATCATTTCGAGAAAAAAGGCTGGGCCGAGCCCACCATCGTGATCCGGTTTTGGATCATCTCGATGATCCTGGCCATTCTCGGTCTGGCGACGCTGAAGATCCGATGAGCACGCCCCCCGCCACCTTCCCGCACGACATCTTCGCCGGCCAGCGCTTTGCCATTGTCGGCCTCGGCCGCGCCGGGCTGCCTGCCGCGCGGGCATTGGTGGCGATGGGGGCTGGGGTGACGGTGTGGGACGACAAACATGCCGCCCGCGATGCAGCCGAGGCCGAAGGGCTGGTGGTCTCCGCCCCGATCTGGGACGGGCTGGACGCGCTGATCCTGTCACCCGGCATCCCACATATTCTGCCCAAACCACACCCGATGGCGGAGACCGCCCGGATTTTGGGCACCCCGATCCTGTCCGACGCCGACCTACTGTTCCGCGCCGTCCGCGCCTCCGGCTCGGATGCGCGGTTTGTCGGGATCACCGGCACCAACGGCAAATCGACCACAACGGCGCTGATCGCCCATATTCTCCACCAGGCCGGTGTGCATATGGCGGCGGGCGGCAATCTCGGCGATGCCGCACTTTCGCTGCCGTTGCTGCCGCATGACGGTGTCTATGTGCTGGAGATGTC